>NZ_JCANQV010000393.1:0-4377 GCF_059553635.1 Candidatus Streptomyces philanthi | reverse complement strand
CGGACCGGTTCATGGCTCCCATGGTGACGAGCGGCGGGACGGGTGTCGAGCCCATGGGAGACGTCCGGGCGACGGGGCAACCGGGAACGCGAAGTGGCGGCGGGGCGAAGGCCGGTGGTCCGGCGGGCGGGGCGCGCCGGTCGCGTACGGGCCGCGGGTCCCGCGTCGGATACGCTCCCCGGATGCCCGCCCCTGCCGCCACGCCCCACGGCCTCGCCGCGCGCTGCACCCGGTTCCTGTTCTCCCCGTGGTGCCGGCTGGGGGTCCTGCTCGTCCTCCTCGTCTGCGCCGTCACCGCGGTCCTGCTGTGGCAGCCGCAGCGGCTGCTGGCCGACGGCTGGCCGTCCCGGGCGTCGGGGCCGGGGGCCGTGGTGGTCTTCGGGCTGGCCTACGGCGTGTGCACCACCGCCTTCGTGCCGCGTCCGGTGCTGAACCTCGCGGCGGGCGCCCTCTTCGGAAGTGTGGCCGGCTTCGTCTCCTCCCTCGCCGGGACGATCCTGGGCGCCGGTCTGGCCTTCGGCCTCGGCCGGCTGCTCGGGCAGGACGCCCTGCGCCCGCTGCTGCGCGCCCGGTGGCTGACGGCGGCGGACCGGCAGTTGAGCGACCACGGGTTCCGTTCGATGCTGGTGATCCGGTTGCTTCCGGGGGTGCCGTTCGGCGCGACGAACTACTGCGCTTCGGTGTCCCGCATGGGCTGGTTCTCCTATCTGGCGGCCACGGCGGCGGGCACCGCGCCCAACACGGCCGCCTATGCCGTCGCCGGGGCGCGGGCCGCGTCCCCCACCTCGCCGGTGTTCCTCGCCGCGACGGGCTTCCTCGTGGTCAGTGCCGTGGGCGCGCTGGCCGTCGTCTGGTGGCGGCGGAGGTCACCGCGCGGGAAGGGCTGAGCGCCCCGGGGAGCCGGGCCGGCCCGCCGCCCCGCGCTCACCCGCGGGGCACCGTGCGGACGGCGCACCGTGGGCTCCCGTACATCTGGGGCCCCTACGCTGCCGCCGTCCCGCCGGTGATCCACATCTGCGGCGTACCGCCTCCCTCCCCTCCCGCTCCCGCGCCGGCGGGCGCTCGACCCTCCCTGGATCGCACCGTTCCCATGACCTGGTTCGCCTCCCTCGTCCTCGGACTCGTCCAAGGGCTGACCGAGTTCCTGCCCGTCTCCTCCAGCGCGCATCTGCGCCTGACCGCCGCGTTCGCCGGATGGCACGACCCCGGCGCGGCGTTCACCGCCATCACCCAGATCGGCACCGAGACCGCGGTCCTGATCTACTTCCGCAAGGACATCGCACGGATCGTCGCGGCCTGGGCACGCTCCCTCGTCGACCGGGACCTGCGCGGCGACCAGGACGCCCGCGTCGGCTGGCTGGTGATCGTCGGCTCGATACCCATCGGCGTCCTGGGCGTGACGCTCAAGGACGCCGTCGAGGGGCCGTTCCGCGACCTCCGGCTGATCGCCACCACCCTCATCGTGCTCGGCATCGTCCTCGGCGTCGCCGACCGCCTGGCCGCCCGCGCCGCGACCGGCGGCCGCCACCGGGCCGCCGCACGGCGCAAGACCCTCGCCGACCTCGGTGTGAAGGACGGCCTGCTGTACGGGATCTGCCAGGCCATGGCCCTGGTCCCCGGTGTCTCCCGGTCCGGCGCCACCATCAGCGGCGGGCTGCTGATGGGCTACACCCGTGAATCCGCTGCCCGTTACTCCTTCCTCCTCGCCGTTCCCGCCGTCCTCGCCTCCGGCGTCTACGAGCTGAAGGACGCGGGCGAGGGGCCGGTCGCCTGGGGCCCCACCCTCCTGGCCACCGTGGTCGCGTTCGCCGTCGGCTATACGGTGATCGCCTGGTTCATGCGGTTCGTGTCCACCAGGAGCTTCCTGCCGTTCGTCGTCTACCGGGTCCTGCTCGGCGTCGTCCTCCTCGCCCTGGTGTCGGCGGGCGTGCTCAGCCCCGACGCCGGGCAGGCGGCGGGCTGAGGCGGGGGCTTCCCTCCGGGGACGCGCCAACGTCGCCCTCTTCATGACGATGCGTCAGTCCACGTGCGTGACTGCGTCAGGCGGCACCGGCCTCCCCCTCCAGGACGCCCTGATCGTCCCGAAAGCGGGTGGAGTTGGGGCTTCCGGTGCGGCGCCACGCCGGAGGCGTGGTCGCGGAACGTGTGGGACTGGACACATGCCGGCAGCACGTTGCGCGCAGATGTTCGATGAATCCCGCAGGTCAGAGAGGTGCCGCCGGACGGGCGCAGCGGGCGTGCGGTGTACGGGGGCGGTCGGCCGCTGTCGGAGGGTGATGCGTTGTCAGTGGTGGCCCCTAGCATGTTTCCCATGTCCTCAACTCCCTCCGACCTTCCGGATTCCCCTGTTCCTTCCGCCGCCGCCAACGAGGCGATACGGCGCTTCGTCCGCGCGCGCGGCGACCTGTCGTGGACCGCGCAGGACGCCTCCGAGTACGCCGTCCTGCTGGAGCACTGGGCGCTCGCGCTGCGCGCCGAGGTCGTGGAGGCCGCGTAGCGCGGCGGACCGGGCCACCCTCTCCCCGTGCGTGGCACGCTGGAAGGGACGGACCGGTCGCGGCGAAGCGGCGGGCCCGGACGGCGGACGGCACGGTGAGGTACGGATGAGCGGCACACCCCTTCCCGGCTTCGAGCATGTCGGCTCCCCCGCCACGCCCCGGGGCGACGGCGGCAGGGCCCCTCGTACCGTGGCTCCCGGCGCCGTCCACGTCCCCGGCTGGCTCTCCTTGGCGGAACAGCGCCGGCTGGTCACCGCCTGCCGCGGCTGGGCGCGCGGCCCCGTACCGATCCGGCACACCAGGCTGCCGCGCGGCGGTGTGATGTCCGTGCGGACGGTGTGCCTGGGCTGGCACTGGCAGCCGTACGTCTACACCCGTACCGCGGGCGATGTGAACGGGGCCCGGGTGGCGGAGTTCCCCGAGTGGATGGCCGCGCTGGGGCGGCAGGCGCTGGTCGCGGCGTACGAGGACCCGGCGGCCGGCGACGGCTACGCCCCGGACGCCGCCCTGATCAACTTCTATGACGACCGGGCCGTCATGGGCATGCACCAGGACAAGGACGAGCGGTCCGCCGCGCCGGTCGTCTCCCTCAGCATCGGCGACACCTGCGTCTTCCGGTTCGGCAACACCGAGACCCGGACCCGGCCCTACACCGACATCGAACTGGCCTCCGGCGACCTCTTCGTCTTCGGCGGACCGTCCCGGTTCGCATACCACGGGGTGCCCCGGGTGCGCCCCGGCACCGGCGATCCCGCGTGCGGCCTCACCGGCGGCCGCCTCAACATCACGATGCGGGTCACCGGTCTGACGTGACCCCACGGGCGACGGGCTCCGCCGGCCTCGTCCCGAGGGGCACACTGAGCGTATGTGCAGAAGCATCAAGACACTCCGTCCGCCCGTCACTCCCGAGGTCACCGAGGAGGACATCCGGGCGGCGGCCCTCCAGTACGTCCGCAAGGTCTCCGGGTTCCGCGCGCCGGCCGCGCACAACCGCGAGGTGTTCGAGGAGGCGGTGACGGCGGTGGCGGACGCCACCCGGGACCTGCTCGGCGGCCTCCGGATCCGGGGCGCGGGGCCGTCCGGGCCCGGGACCGGGTGAGCCGGGCCGTCACCACTCCAGCAGCGCCTGGACCGGCAGATGGTCGCTGGGGAAGCGGCCGCCGTCGGAGAAGGTGTTGATCAGGGCGTACCGGGTGCGGACGCCGGGCGAGGCAAGGATCCAGTCGACGCGGTCCCCGTCCGGTACCGGCGGACGGTAGCCGTGGAACGTCGCGTACGCGGCGCCGCGCCGTTCCGCCGTGTCCCAGGTGTCGGCGAGGGGGCCGCCGCCGAGCATCGTGTCGTAGACCGGGTTGCCGTGCGCGGGGACGTTGAAGTCGCCGGTGACGACGCGCGGCAGCGCGGGGTCCTGCCGCGCCAGACGGCGGGTGATCAGTTCGGCCGAGCGTTCCCGCGCGTACTGGTGGGCGTGGTCGAGATGGGTGTTGAGGGCGAGGAACGCGCGGCCGGTGCGCAGATCACGGAAGTGCACCCAGGTCGCCATCCGGACGACGGTGTTCCCCCAGGTCGCGGAGCCGATGACATAGGGCGTGGCGGACAGCCAGAAATGATCGTAGGCCAGCGGGGCGAGGCGGTGGACGTCGTAGAACACGGCGGTGAACTCGTCGCGGCTGCCCCCGGCGCGGCCGGTGCCCAGCCAGGCGTAGCGGGGGCCGAGGTCGGCGGCGATGTCGCGCAGCTGCGCGTACAGGCCCTCCTGGGTGCCCAGCAGATGGGGTGCCTCACGGCGGAGCAGGCGACGCATGACCGGGCGGCGTTCGGCCCAGGGGTGGGGGCCGGTGTCGGCGGCGTACCGCAGGTTGAACGTCATCACGCGCAG
>NZ_JCANQV010000392.1:0-4396 GCF_059553635.1 Candidatus Streptomyces philanthi | reverse complement strand
CGGGACGGTCCGGGGGCCGCGCCCACCACCTCCCCGCGACGGCCGTCCCCGGGGAGCGCGCTCCGGGGCACGAAGTCGGCGGGGATACCGTCGCGGGGCACGAGGTCGAAGGCGTCGGACAGGCCGGTGAGCCGGAGGAGCCGTGCGACGCGGCCGCCCTCGGGGACGCCGGTGAGGCGGAGCCTGCCGCCCCGGGCCCGGGTGCGCCGGCGCAGGCGGCACAGCAGTCCGAGCCCGGCGCAGTCGAGGAAGGTCACGGCGCCGAGGTCCAGCAGCAGGTCGGGGCGGGGTGTGCCGCTGAGGTCGTCCAGGCGGGCGGCGACCTTCCGGGCGGCGTCGATGTCCAGTTCGCCGCGGAGTGCGACGACGGTGGTGGGCCCCACCGTGCGGATGGGGCCGAGAAAGCCTCGGTGGATGTGGTCCAGGTCCATCGGCCCGTCCCTACTTTCGTGCCTGGGCGCGAGATCCCGCCACGCGGGAGGCGGCGGAGACGTACGGAAGACGAGGGAGCGCCGGTGCGGTGCGGCGAATCCGGCCGCTTTCGGCGCTCGATGCCGGCGCGGCGCCGGTCACCGGTGGGGTCCGGGTCGTCGGCTGTGCCGTATGTGTACGGATCACCCGCGCATGCCTACGGCCTACCCGCTGCGTCCGCGGTCAAGTCCCGGCCCCGCCTCCGGCGGCGAGGTTGTCTCAATATCGCCCTGGTGCTTCCGGTATGCCACGCCCTCTCCCACCGGCGTACGCCCTTCGCGCCCCGCGCCCGGGACGCCCCGCCGGGCACGCAACCCGTAGGAGCGCGGGTCGAGTTGACGGGGCGCCGCCCGGCGCGCGCTCCCGGCTTCCGGCCTCCCGGAAGGCGCCCCCGGCCCGGCGGCCCCCAGGAGAAAACAGGGGCCAAACGGCCCTGAATCCCGCCCTTTCGGGCGAACTACACTGGCCACATCACCCGAACGGGCGAGGAGTTCCGCCCTCGTACGCGGCCATGGCCGCGGTACGGAGGCCCGGGGCGTCCCGCCACCGAGGAGAAGCCGGAGCACACCGCAGCGATGCCGCAGCCCCCGCGGGCCCACGGTCCCGCCGCACCCCCGCCCGCCACCGGCTCCGCGGCGGAGCGCGCGGAACGGACCGCGCGGAGCCTGCGCGAGCTGGCCGGCGGGCCGATCCCGCGGCTCCCCCAGCTGCTGGAGGCGATGGTCGCCGTCGGCTCCGACCTGGACCTGCACAACGCGCTGCACCGCATCACCAGCACCGCGGCGTCCCTCACCCGCGCGCGGTACGCGGCCGTCGGTGTGCTCACCGAGGACGGTGACGGGCTCTCCGACCTGATCACCTACGGGGTGAGCCCTGAGGACCACCGGCGGATCGGCCGCATCCCGGACGGTCACAGCGGCATTCTGGGGGCGCTGCTGCGCGGCGCGGACGCCATCCGTATCGCCGACGTCCACGACGATCCGCGCACCTGCGGCCGACTGCCGGAGGGGCATCCGCCGGTCGGGTCGTTCCTCGGGGTCCCCATCCAGGTGCAGGGTGAGATCTTCGGGAACCTCTATCTGGCGGGGAAGCTGGGCGAGGCCGGGTTCAGCGCCGAGGACCTGCATCTGGTGCGGGTGCTGGCCACGGAGGCGGGCATCGCGATGGGCAACGCCCGGATGTACGCGCAGGCCCGGCAGCGCAGGCGCTGGATCGACGGCGCGGCGTCCGTCACCAAGGCGCTGCTGGCCGGTCCCGAGGCGCGTCCGGCCACCAAGGACGCGCTGGCCGTCGCCGCGCACAAGGGCCGGGAGCTGGCGGAGGCGGTGACCGGCGCGGTGCTGCTGCCGTGCGACGGGGGCGGGTTGGAGGTGGTGGCGGTGTCGACCACGCTGCCCGACGCGGTGCGCGAGGAGGCGCGCGGGGGCGCGATCCCGGCGGAGAGTCCGGCCGTGCAGCAACTGCGGGCGGGGCTCGCCGTGTTCTCCGACGATTTCGCGGCGGACCCGCGGGCCGTCACGCCGCTCTCCCGCCACTACGGCCCCACGATGCTGCTGCCGTTGCGCGGCGGCGGGCAGGTGCGGGGCGCGCTGGTCCTGTCTCGCGCCCGAGGGAGCCGCCGCTTCGGCCCCACCGACCGCACCCTGGCGACGCAGTTCGCGGCGCAGGCGGCGCTGGCGCTCGTCCTGGCCGACATCCAGCGCGACCGCGAGCGGCTGGCGGTCTTCGAGGACCGCGACCGCATCGCCCGCGATCTCCACGACCTGGTCATCCAGCGCCTCTTCGCCACCGGGATGATGCTGGAAAGCACCCGGCGCAGGACATCGGTGCCCGAGGTACGGGAGGAGGTGGCCGGCGCCCTGGACGAGCTGGACGCGACGATCCAGGAGATCCGTACCGCCATCATCGCCCTCCAGCAGTCCCCGACGCAGGCGCCGGCCGGGCTGCGCAAGCGGGTCATGCGGGAGGCGGCCGCGGCGACCGGCGCGCTGGGGGTCCGTCCGTCGGTGCGGTTCGTGGGCGCGGTGGACGCCCGGATCGGGACGCGGCCGGGGCAGGAGCTGCTGGCGGCCCTGCGGACGGCGCTGGCGGAGGCGTCCGGCGGGGACGGCCCGCCGCCGGTACGGGTCAAGATCACGGTGGACTCCACGGCCACCCTCGCGTCGGGTACGGCGGGCGCCCGGTTGACGCTGCGGTGCGTGCGGGACGAGGACGGCGGGGACAGCGGCGACGCGTACGGCGCGGACCGCGGGGAGCGGACCGTGTGGGAGGGCCCGCTCCAGTAGGCCGGCCCGTCCCCGTCAGGCCGGCTCCTCCGCCTCCTGGGGCAGGTCGCGGGCGCCGAGACGCAGGTGCTCGATGTGGTAGACGGCCTCGTCGAGGAGTTGGGCGACGTGGTTGTCGTAGAGGCTGTAGACGATGCGGCGGCCCTGGCGGGAGCCGGCGACCAGGCCCAGTGCGCGCAGCAGGCGGAGCTGGTGGGAGACGGCGGACTGCTCCATGCCGACGGCCTCGGCGAGCGCGCCGACCGGGCAGGGGCCCTGGCGCAGCCGGGTGAGGATCATCAGCCGCGAGGGGGTGGCCAGCGCCTGGAGGGTGGCGGCGATGGTGGCGGCCGCTTCCGCGTCCAGATGTGCCGCCGGTGTGGTGCGGCCGTCAACTCCGTGTCCCATGGACGTCATCGTATCGGGCGGTACACTTGAAGACCTCTTCATATGTTCCGCTATGGTGTGCGTGCTCCCCTCCCCCGCCCCGCGAGGTGACTCCATGGCAACCCCTCTGCTCGACGTCCGTACCGGGCATCCCGACGTCGCTCCCCCACCCGCCCCCGTCCGCCGCACCAGGCTTCTCGCGCTGCCCGAGGTGCGCTGGGCCGCGCTCGCCGCCCTCGCGTTCCTCGCGGCCTTCCCACTGGACCGGGCCGGGGCCCCGCCCTGGGCCTGGGGCCCGCTGTACGCGGTGTGCTACGCGGCCGGCGGCTGGGAGCCCGCGCTCGCCGGGCTGACCGCGCTGCGCGAGCGCACGCTCGACGTCGATCTGCTGATGGTGGTCGCCGCGCTCGGCGCCGCCGCGCTGGGACAGTTCCTGGACGGCGGACTGCTGATCGTGATCTTCGCGGTGTCGGGCGCCCTGGAGGCGCTCGCGACCCGCCGCACCGAGGACTCCGTGCGCGGACTCCTCGACCTGGCACCGGCGACGGCCGTACGGATCGGGGACAGCGGCGAGGAGACCGTCGCGGCCGCCGCGCTGCGGGTGGGCGACACCGTCCTGGTCCGCCCCGGGGAGCGGCTGCCCGCCGACGGCACCGTGCTGGACGGGGCGAGCGAGGTCGACCAGGCGACGATCACCGGCGAACCGCTGCCGGCCGCCAAGTCCCCGGGCGACGAGGTGTTCGCGGGGACGCTGAACGGCACCGGCGCCCTCCGCGTCCGGGTCGGCACCGACCCGTCCGCCACGGTGATCGCGCGGATCGTGGCGATGGTGGCCGAGGCCGGCAGGACGAAGGCGCCCACCCAGGTCTTCGTCGAGAAGGTGGAGCAGCGCTACTCGGCCGGTGTGGTGCTCGCGACCCTGGCCCTGTTCGCGGTGCCGCTCGCCTGGGGCGCGGAGCTCGCGCCGTCCCTGCTGCGCGCGATGACGTTCATGATCGTCGCCTCCCCGTGCGCGGTGGTGCTGGCCACGATGCCGCCGCTGCTGTCCGCCATCGCCACCGCCGGACGCCACGGCGTACTGGTCAAGTCCGCGGTGGCGATGGAGGAGTTGGGGGCGGTGACCCGGGTGGCGATGGACAAGACCGGCACCCTGACCGAGGGCGTGCCGCAGGTGACCGGGGTCGTCGCGCTGCCCGGCGCGGACGAGGACACGGTGCTGTCGCTGGCGGCGGCCGCCGAGCACGCCAGCGAGCATCCGCTCGCCCGCGCCGTCG
>NZ_JCANQV010000391.1:0-4418 GCF_059553635.1 Candidatus Streptomyces philanthi | reverse complement strand
GCCCGCGGCGGTGACCGGCGCCAGGTCGAGGCCCTCGTCCAGCCCGTCCCCCTCGGTGATCGCCGCCAGCCGGGCCGCGGTGTCCATGAACGCGGGGTCGATGCGGTGCACCGCGCGGTAGAGGGGGAGCGCGGCGGCGGTGCGGCCGATGCCCTCGTGGGCGCGGGCCAGCCAGTAGCGCAGCTCCTTGCGCTGCGGCTGCTCGCTGCGGCAGCGCATCAGCGCGGCGGACAGCAGCGGCTCGGCCTGCCCGTACATCTCCAGCCGCACCCGCGCCATCCCGCCGAACAGCCCGGCCTCGATGCCCAGCAGCGGGTCGTCCAGCAGCGGCTCGCAGTGCCGCAGCAGCTGCTCCCAGTCCTTGACCAGGTAGCCGCGGCAGGCGTGCAGGAAGCGGACCTGCGGATCGGTGTCCACCGGCGGGCAGCCCGCCAGCGCCTGGTCGAGTTCGCCGATGTGGCGGCCGTCGAGCCAGTGGGAGGCGTACGCGAGCTGGAGGTCGCGGCCGCTCTCCAGCACCGGCTGCACCCACCAGCCCAGCCAGTACCAGGAGTTGAGGACGCGTCCGTAGCGGGCGCGCGTCTCGCCGAAACGGTCGCGGTGGCGGTGCATCCGCAGCAGCGCGGTGGCGGTGTCGGCGCGCAGCGCGTGCAGCCCCAGCCAGGCGTCCGCCATCGCCGGGTCCGTGCGCACCGCGGCCCGGAACTCCTCCTCGGCCTGCGGGTAGGCGCCGACGGTGTAGGCGTCCATGCCGCGCAGCCAGGCGAGTTCGGCCGGGGCGGGCGGCGAGCCCTGTGTGCCTCGATCCATCGCGTGTCCCCCCACGAAGTGCCCCGTGCCGCCGGGCGGGCACCCGAGGGCCGCGAACCGGTCCGGTACGGGCGTAAGTTGCCGCCGCCGCGCGTCGCCGGCCGGTGTGTCCTCCGGTGGCACCGTCTCGCATGGTACCTGCGGCGACACCGCGGACCGTAGAGGGCGGAGGCGGTGCCCTGCGGCGTGAAGACTGCGGTGACCCAGGGTGAGGGAAGCGGGGTGGCAACCGCGGCGAATGGAGGAAGCGGACAGGACGAAGCCCCCGATCACGGGGGAACAACCGGGGGCTTCGCGTCTGCGGGCGGTCCGTCCGAACCGCACATTGAGAACGTAAGTCCTGTACGCCCCCCAGGTCAAGCCGAGTTGGGGCACTCGGCGGGAGCCTGTCGGCCGTCACCCGTACGGCGCAGGAATTCGGCTACCGAGCGTGAGAACAAGGGGAGTTCAGGGGGCGCCGGAAGGCCCCACCCGTACGTCGTACCCCATCGGCACCTGATGTACCAGGAGATGGGCGTACGGGCGGGACGGGTCCGCCGCGAAGTGCGCACGCTCCGCCGGAATCCAGCCATCCCAGAAGGTGGTGAGGTCCGGCCCGTCCCGGCGCCGGCCCCGCTCCCACGAGGACGCGTCGGGCAGCTCCATCCACAGCAGGCACGCCAGAGACGGCCGCAGGGCCCGGCGGCCCGCCCCCACGCCCTCGACCAGTACCACGGGCTCCGGCGCCAGCTCCCGCGCCGCGCCGAACTCCCCGCGCACCCAGTCGTACACCGCGTACCGCGCGCACGCCCCCCGCGACAGCGGCTCCAGCACCTGCTCCCGGAACCTCCCGTCCCAGGCGAACAGCTCCTCGTGCGTGGCGAGATCATCGGTGTGCACCACCGGAGCCCCGCCCAGCGCCGCCGCCAGACGCGCCGTGAACGTGCTCTTGCCCGACCCCGCGTGCCCGTCCACCGCGACCAGCCGCACCGGCCCGCAGGACGGCGGCAGCGCGGCGATACGGGCGGCGAGCGGGGCGAGGACGTCGGTCACCGCGTCAGCCTACGCCAGTGGTCCACACCAATATTGGCGAGGCGACGCGTGTCGAACCGCTGGCCGAATCCGGTCGCGCCCGTGATAGTTGATCCGTTGTCACTGTTCCCGCTCCTGCCGTTCCCGCCACCGTCGCCACCGCCGCGCTCCGCGTTCACCCCGGCCCCGCGCCGGTACGCGGGAGCGGTCACCGGCCCGGCGGCGGACACCGCACCCGACTGGGGGTTCCCGATGAGCAGATCAGCGCCCCGGCGTACCGTCCTGGCCGCCGCACTCGCCGCCGCGGCGGGCGCCGCCGCCCCCTCGGCGTTCGCCGCCACCCCTTCCGCCGTCCGCCCGGGCCCCGCCGCCCGCCGACCGAAGAGCCTCGTGGACCGACACGCCTGGACCACCGCCGACGACTGGACCCAGGGACGCGCCGACGGCACCCGCGTCGTGCACGGCACCCGCCCCGGCATCCGCATCTCCGCCCCCGCCGGCGCCGCCGAGTACCACGACCCCCACACCGGCCGCACCGCCCTGTGGGAGTACGCCACCTGGACCGGCCCCCTGCACGCCCCGGCCGCCCCCGCCGGCGAGATCATCGCCTCCTGGAACGCCCGCACCCCCACCGGCACCTGGATCACCGTCGAACTCCGCGGCCGCTACCCCGACGGCACCCTCACCCCCTGGTACGTCATGGGCCACTGGACCTCGGGCGACTCCGAGGCCGACATCCGCCGCACCTCCGTCGACGGCCAGAGCGACGGCCGCACCAGCGTCTCCACGGACACCCTCGCCGTCGACGACCTGGCGTCCGGCCTGCGCCTGACCGCCTACCAGCTCCGCCTCACCCTGCGCCGCACCCCCGGCAGCGCCCTGAGCCCCACCGTCTGGCGGCTGGGCGCCATGGCCTCCGACATCCCCGACCGCTTCGAGGTCCCCGCCTCCCGCCCCGGCGTCGCCGCGGGCCACGAACTGCCCGTACCGCGCTACTCCCAGGAGATCCACAAGGGCGAGTACCCGGAGTACGACAACGGGGGAGAGGCGTGGTGCAGCCCGACCTCCTCCCAGATGATCATCGAGTACTGGGGCCGCAGACCCACCCCCGAGGACCTCTCCTGGGTCGACCCGTCCTACGCCGACCCCCAGGTCTGCCACGCCGCCCGCCGCACCTACGACAGCCAGTACAAGGGCTGCGGCAACTGGCCGTTCAACGCCGCCTACGCCGCCACCTACCCCGACCTCCAGGGCATCGTCACCCGCCTCGAATCCCTCACCGACATCGAACACCTCGTCCGCGCCGGCATCCCCGTCATCACCTCCCAGTCCTTCATCAAGTCCGAACTCGACGGCGCCGGCTACGGCACCGCCGGCCACCTCATGACCGTCATCGGCTTCACCCCCACCGGCGACGTCATCGCCAACGACCCCGCCTCCCCCGACGACCCCTCCGTCCGCCGCGTCTACCCCCGCCGCCAGTTCGAGAACATTTGGCTGCGGACGAAGCGACACGATGCGAACGGCCAGGTCAGAGGCGGTTCCGGAGGCGTCTGCTACCTCTATTTCCCGGTGAAGCCGGCACCGGGTCAGCACCGCGCCCTGCGCGCCCTCGGAATCCGGTAGCGGGTCAGGCCGCGAGGCCGACCGCCAGCTCCTCGGGGAGACAGCTCCGGAAGGTGGTCACCACGACCTGACGGCAGCGCTCCCGGCCGTCCTGAGTGAGATGCCCGTACCGATCGACCGTGACCTTGATGGACCGGTGTCCGAGCCATCGGGACACCTCATGAAGGGAGACCCCGTTCGTCAGGGTCACGGTCGCCCATTTGTGGCGGAGATCGTGGGGTGTGCAGGAACAGAGCATCAGGTGCGGCAGGACGTGAAGCCGCAGAATCCCGTTCGTACGACTCACAGGTGCCATAGGCGTCGGCGTGATACCCATGTCGGCGGGCATGCAGCAGCGCGGCACGGAGGGGGCTCCTGCGCAGCGCCGAGCTGTGAAGGTGCTGACGCTGATTCCGGTTCTGTAGCCGAGAGGCGTACGGACGGATTGCGGCCGCGAGGGTTCGGGGAGCGGGCGTCGTCGGCGGCTCGCCGGCCAACAAAATAGTGCCCTTGCTCTCTTGGTCCTTGAGAGGGGCATGCCGTGGGCCCTTCAGCCCATCACGCTGAGGAATATTTCTACCGTTAGCGAGGTCGCCCGTGGTCCTCGTTCCCGTCATCGCGCTTGCGCTCTGGGTGGGATGGACGCTCCTGGCATGTGTGAAACCGAAGAAACCTCTTACGGCGGTTTCGGTCTCCACTGCAGTGCTGGTCTTGAGCATGGCTGCGACAGTTGGGGGATTCCTCTCCAATCCCTCGGCCGGAAAAAACATCCTGTTGCTTGTGATGCCGGGTGTCATATGTGCCGCACTGCGTTCGGGCCAGGCCCCGGCCATTGGACTCATCACTTGCAGTGATCGGCGCGGCGTGGCGATCGTCCTCAGAGACGATCGAGGGCCGTGACACGGTCGGGTGAGTGCCGACGTGCCCCGGCCGGCTGCGAGTGTGGTGCGGCTGGCCGGGGCCCGGGGTGTCAGAGGTTGTCGGCGAGTTCG
>NZ_JCANQV010000390.1:0-4421 GCF_059553635.1 Candidatus Streptomyces philanthi | reverse complement strand
GCTGCCGCCGGGCTGCGGGCGATGCGGCCGGCCGGCGGCGGTCACGGCGGACGATGCTGCGTACATGGGTGAGACAGATCCCTTCGTGCGCCGACGAGTTGCGGTGTGCGCTCCCCCGGTCCGGTGACGGGAACCCGGCAACGGGCCCGTGCAGAAGGCCGATCCCAGGTCCCCGTGAAGAGCGCGCACCCTGGGGAATGCGGTCCCGTCACCGGACCGGGGGCTGCGGGTCTACACAACACGCGGGCGCGGGTGGCAGACCATCTGGCGGACCCTGGCGAACCCTGGCGAATACTCGCAGGGCCGGGCGGACGGCGCTTACTGTCGACGCAGTCGAGGAACCTGGGGGCTTGACGTGGACAGGGAGCCGAACACCCGTCTCGCGGATCTTTTCGGCCTGGCGGGCTGGTCCAAGGGGGAGCTGGCGAGACTGGTCAACCGGCAGGCGGCGGCCATGGGCCACCCGCAGCTGGCGACCGACACCTCGCGCGTACGGCGCTGGATCGACACGGGGGAGACCCCGCGCGATCCCGTACCCAAGGTCCTGGCCGCCCTGTTCACCGAGCGCCTCGGCCGTGTCGTAACCATCGAGGACCTCGGTTTCACCCGGACCGGTCGCTCGGGGAAGCGGCAGGCCGTGGACGGTCTGCCGTGGGCCCCGGACCGGACCGCAGCGGTCCTCACGGAATTCACGGGAATGGACCTCATGCTCAACCGACGCGGACTGGTGGGCGCGGGCGCCGCGCTCACCGCCGGCTCCGCCCTCACCGGCGCCATGCACGACTGGCTGCACTCCGAACCGGCCCCGGCCGCCGCCCTCCAGGGCGGGCCGCTCGCCGCCGACACCCTCGACCAGGCCGGTTTCGACCGCTACGAGGCGGCCCCCGTGGGGTCGCAGGAGGTCGACGCCCTGGAGCACTCCGTCGAGGTGTTCCGCGCCTGGGACGCCAACCGCGGCGGCGGCCTCCAGCGCAAGGCGGTCGTCGGCCAGCTCAACGAGGTGGGCGGCATGCTCGCCTACCGCCACCCCGACCACCTCCAGCGCCGGCTGTGGGGCGTGGCCGCCAACCTCGCGGTGCTGGCCGGCTGGATGTCCCACGACGTGGGCCTGGAGCCCACCGCGCAGAAGTACTTCGTCATCGCCGCGCACGCCGCGCGCGAGGGCGGCGACCGGCCGCGCGCCGGCGAGGCACTGTCCCGGGCCGCCCGCCAGATGGTCCACCTCGGCCGCCCGGACGACGCCCTCGACCTGATGGCGCTGGCCCGCTCCGGCTCCGGCGAGGAGACCCTGCCGCGCACCCGCGCCATGCTCCACACCATCGAGGCGTGGGCGCAGGCGTCCAAGGGCCACGGCCAGGCCATGCGCCGCACCCTGGGCGAGGCGGAGGAACTGTTCGTCTCGGACAAGGGCGACGTACCGCCGCCGAGCTGGATGCAGATGTTCGACGAGGCGGACCTGCACGGGATGCAGGCCCTGGCCTACCGGACGCTCGCCGACCATGACCCGTCGGCCGCCGCGGTGGCCCAGCACCACGCCAAGCAGGCGCTGAGGCTGCGTCAGGAGGGCCGCCGCAGGTCGCAGATCTTCGACTACATCTCGATGGCGTCGGCCTGCTTCATCGGCAACGACCCCGAACAGGCCGACCGCTACGCGCGTCTGGCACTGGTCTCCATCGGGGAGAACTCCTCCCACCGCACCTGGGACCGGCTGCGCGAGATGTACCGGCTCACCGGCCGGTACGCGCACCACCCCGGCATCCAGGCACTGCGCGAGGAGATCCAGCAGGTCCTGCCCAAGCCGCGCGGCAAGGCCCCGGGCGGCGGCCTCGGGCCCGCGCCGGCCGGGAAGTTCTCGGTCTGACGTGATGACGACCGGCCACACCGCACAGACGGCACGTTCCTGCTGCCCGCCGCACCGTACGGCTCACCCGGCGTGCCGGGCCCGCCGGTGCGACGCGTCCGCACGCCCGGACGGCGGCGGTCCGAGGACGGGGGCCGGGCGCGTGGCCCGGTGCCCGATATCCCACTCCCCGCCCGGGGACGGCCGGTTCAGCCCACCCTGGCGATCAGCAGGCACGCGTCGTCCTCGCGGCCCGCACCGCCGAACTCCTCGACGGCGATCCGCAGGCACTCCTGTGCGCTGCGGGCCGCCGTGAGGCGCGGGGCCAGGGCGAGGAAGCGGTCGCTGCCGGAGCGGCCGGCCGCCTCCGGCGCGTCGTGCGGCAGCAGGGCCTCGGTGTGCAGCACCAGCAGATCGCCCGGCTCCAGGCGCTCGGCGCGCTCGGCGTAGGCCGCGCCCGCGGTGGCGCCGAGCAGCATGCCCTCCGGCGGGTCCAGCGCGCGCCCCGTACCGCCGCGGAACAGCAGCGGTGCGGGGTGCCCGGCCTGGGCCCACTCCAGCGTCCGGGTCTCCGGGTCGAAGCGGCAGCACAGCGCGCTGCCCAGGGCGGGCTGGGCGGAGGCGTCCAGCAGCCGGTTGAGGTGGCCGAGCAGGTCCCCCGGGCCGTGTCCGGCGACCGCGAGGCCGCGCAGTGCCCCGAGCAGCATCGCCATCCGGGACGTCGCGGACACCCCGTGCCCGGTGAGGTCGCCGACGCTCAGCAGCGACCGCCCGCCGGGGAGCGGCAGCGCGTCGTACCAGTCGCCGCCGACCATGGCGCTGGTGCCGGCCGGAAGGTAGTGCCCGGCGAGGTCGAGGGCGGCCGGGCCGTGCGGCGGGACGCGGAGCGGGCCGCGCCAGGGCGGCAGCACGGCCTCCTGGAGCTCGACGGCGAGCCGGTGCTCGGCCCTGGCGATCCGCCGCTCGCGCTGCAACGACTCACGGGTCTCGCGCACCGCCCGCTGGCTGCGGCGCAGCTCGCTGACGTCACGCAGCACCGCCCACATGCAGGCGGTGCCGCCGTCCGCGTCGAGCACCGGTTCACCCGCCAGGTGCACCGTGCGCACACTGGCGTCGGTGCGGACGATCCGGAACTCGCCGTCGATCGGCCGCCCGTCGACGAGGCAGTCGGTCACCATCGCGGCGAGGCGTTCCTGGTCCTCGGCGAAGACCAGGGACGGCAGCTCGTCGAGGGTGAGCGGGCCGTCGGCGGGTGACCTGCCGAACATCGCGAACAGTTCGTCGGACCAGGTGACCTCGTCGGTGAGGAGATTCCACTCGGCGCTGCCCACCCGCCGCAGCAGCGAGCCGCGCGGATGCTCCTCGGCGGCGGGGGCCGCACGGCGCGGGGTGTCGTAGGCGGCGCCGTCCGTGCCGGCCGGTTCGTCCTCGGGGGGCAGGCCCTCCCGCAGCTGCCCCAGATGGCCGTCGAGGTCGTCGAGGTGGTGGACGGCGAGGTCGCACAGGGCGCGCTGCCAGCGCAGCCGCGGGTCGGTGTCGGCGTCGCCCGCCGCGTCACGGCGTACGGCGTCGAGCCCGCCGCGCAGGCGTCGGGCCTGGGTGATGAGATCCTCGACCGTGCCGCGCTCGGGCGGCCGGGGGGCGGGCTGGTCCGCGGACAGTGGGGACGGCATGAGAACTCCGTGATCGGGCGGCGCCGGTGCGGTGCGGGCCCGCGGATCGCGGCGTCGCGCGAGGCGCGGGGCCTGCCCGGGTCTGAACTGAAGGGCCGGGTGACGACTCTCGCACAGGCTGCGACCATCTGTAAGGGATTTGGCCCGACCCGATACGGTGGTGCCCTCGGAATATGCCTCCGGCCTCCCGTGACCTGGGGCACGACGCTGCGGAACAACGGATTCCGGGCTAGGCTGCGGCCGCCGTCACGCCGTCCGCCCGCCGATCCACTGCGGGACGGAGGCATACGGTCCGCGGTCACCGGCAAGAATGCCGGTCGGCGGAAATCCCGTTGCCAGCCTGTTCCCCGCATCGGATGCTGACCTCATGTTCGATCCAGACATAGCGCCCAGCGGTACCCTGCTCGGCCTCCTCCAGCGAGGCCGCGGCGACGGGACCCTGCATGCCCTCGCGGCGCCGCGAGCCGAGGCGCTCGCGGCGCTCAACGACTGCGTGCGGCGCGACCCCCGGCGCGACTGGCAGGTGGAGAACCGCTCCCTGTACTACGCGCGCCTCTACATGCAGCTCGACGGCGGGCTGGAGGAGATCGAACGGCATCTGTTCCACCCCGACGACCACGTCGACACCGCCGAGGAGCGCACCGGCCTCGCCCTGTCCGTCCTCGGCCACCTCGCCTCCTACGGCCGTGACGCGGCCCGCCTGCTGCTGCGCGCCTACACCGCCGGTGGCAGCAACTGGCGCTGGGCCCTCGACGAGCTGGCGCTGCGCGACGACGACACCGGCCTCGCGGGCCTCGCCCCGGCCGTCCTCGCCCGCTTCCCCCTCACCCCTGAGGGTGAGGACGCGCTCGCCGCCGCCGTACGCGACGCCTTCGAGCCGCGGCCCTGGCGGCTGTGGGCCGACGACC
>NZ_JCANQV010000389.1:0-4422 GCF_059553635.1 Candidatus Streptomyces philanthi | reverse complement strand
ACCGAGGTCGCCCAGGAGATACGCCGCACCCTCGACCAGCACCGGCGGCGCGGCGCCGAACTGGCCGCGCTGTTCGACACCGCGGGGGATCTGGCCGCGCTGCGCGATCTCGACGCGGTGCTGCGCGCCATCGTGCACCGGGCGCGGACGCTGCTGGGCACCGACGTCGCCTACCTCACCCTCACCGACCCGGTGGCCGGGGACACCTGTATGCGGGTGACCGACGGCTCGGTCTCGGCGACGTTCCAGCAGTTGCGCCTGGGCATGGGTGAGGGGCTGGGGGGCCTGGTCGCGCAGACGGCACGTCCGTACACCAGCGCCGACTACCGCACCGACCGGCGCTTCCGGCACACCCGGTCCATCGACGACGGTGTGGGCGAGGAGGGTCTGCGCGGCATCCTGGGCGTGCCGCTGCGGGTCGGTGAGCGGGTGACCGGTGTGCTGTTCGCGGCGGACCGCAGCCCGCGGGAGTTCGCCCCCGACGCCATCGCCCTGCTCACCTCGCTCGCGGACCACGCGGCCGTCGCGATCGACAGCGCCCGGTTGCTGGAGGAGACACGGTCCGCGCTCGTCGAGTTGAACGCGGCCGGGGAGACGGCCCGCGCCCACAGCGAGGCGCTGCGGCGCGCGGCGGACGCCCATGACCGGCTCACGGACCTGGTGCTGCGCGGCGGCGGGGTCGACGACGTGGCGCAGGAGATCGCCGCCCTGTTCGGTGGTGGTCTGGCCGTTCACGACGCGGACGGCAGTGAACTGGCCCGGGTCGGGACCGGCCCGGTGACGCCGTCGCCGCAGGGCGTGGAGGCGTCCCGTACGCAGGGGCGCGCCGTGTCCGTCGACGGCAGTTGGGTGTGCGCGGTGCTGGCCGGTTCGGAACCGCTCGGGAGCATCGTGCTCGTCGGACGGTCCGTGCTGACGGCGGCCGACCGGCGGCTGTTCGAACGCGCTGCCCTGGTCACCGCGTTGCTGCTGCTTCTGCGGCGGTCCGTCGCCGAGGCCGAGGACCGGGTGCGCGGGGAGCTCCTCGACGATCTGCTGGCCGCCGGGCAGCCGGACGGCTCCCGCGACACGGGCAGCCTCACCCTCCGGGCGCGCCGGCTGGGCGTCAATCTCACGCTGCCCCAGGTGGTGTTCGTGCTGGACGCCGCCGCCGAGCTGCGGCCCCGGCTGGCCGGTGAGGCGGCCCGCCGGGCGCGTGCCCTCGGGGGCCTCGCCGGGACCCGTGACGGGCACACCGTGCTGCTCGTCCCGGGCGGGGAGCCGGGGCCGGTCGCCCAGGACCTCGCCGTGGAGTTCTCCCGCGGCCTCGGCGTCCCGGTCACGGTCGGGGCGGCGGGGCCCGCCGACCGCCCCGAGCTGCTGCCGGACGTCCATGGCGAGGCCCGCCGCTGCCTGGACGCGCTGCACGCCCTGGGCCGTACCGGGGACGGCGCGAGCGTCGGTGACCTGGGGTTCCTCGGGGTGCTGCTGGGCGACCGCGCGGATGTGGCGGGCCATGTGGAGCGCGTCCTCGGCCCCGTTCTCGCCTACGACCGCAGGCGGGGCACCGAGCTGGTCCGTACCCTCGACGCGTACTACGCGCACGGCGCCAGCCTGGCCCGCGCCAAGGACGCGCTGCACGTGCACGTCAACACCGTCGTGCAGCGCCTGGACCGGGTCGCCCGTCTCCTCGGACCGGACTGGAACAGTCCCTCCCGTGCCCTGGAGACCCAACTGGCCCTGCGGTTGCACCGGCTCACCCGGTACGGCGCGCCCCCGGAGTGACGAGCGGCCTCAGCGTGTCCGTCCTCCGGGTGAGAGACCACGCGTGCGGAAGAAACCAGATCCGGTGCCCCTTCCGCTTCCGGGTGCCACCGGGGGAGCCTCGGGGCACAGGCCGGTACGCCGGCGCACACCGCACCAGAAGTGGGTCACACCGTGGACGACGCACGCACACCCCGCCCCGAGAGCGCCGAAGGGGCCGTGGGAACCGATTGGTACGTGGACGACCGCTGCACCAACTGCGATGTCGCCCGGCAGCTCGCCCCCGGGCTGATCGGCGAGGTCGGCGGACGCGCCGAGGTACTGCGGCAACCCGACGGGGCGGAGGAGGAACGGCTGCTGCACGCGGCCGCGTTCGCCTGCCCCACCCGGTCCGTGCGGCGCCGGTCCGGGCGGCCGGCCGTCGCGCTGGACCCGTTCCCCCTCGCCCTGGACGACACCGTCCTGCTGTGCGGGCACAACTCCCCGCACACCGCCGGCGCCAACGCATACCTCCTGCGGCGGCCCGGCGGGACGCTGATGATGATCGACACCCCGCGCTGGAGCGAGCAGCTGGCCGGCCGGTACGAGGACATCGGAACCGTCACCGACGTCCTGCTCACGCACCGGGACCACGCGGCGCACGGCCGCCGCTACGCCGACCGTTTCGGCGCGCGCCTGTGGATCCACGAGGGCGACCTGGACGCCGCCCCCGACGCCGACCGCGTCCTGCGCGGCACCGAGGCCGTGGAGATCGCCGAAGGGGTGCGGGCCCAGCCGCTGCCCGGGCACACCAAGGGGAGCGTGCTCTACCTCGCCGACGCGCGGTACTGCTTCAGCGGCGACAGCTTCTACTGGTCCCGGACGACGGGTGACTTCGAGGTGGCGGAGAGCGTCACCTGGTACTCCGTCGAGGAACTGGCGGCTTCGCTGAACCGGGTGGCCGGCCGTCTCCGGTTCTCGTGGCTGCTCCCCGGGCACGGCGACCGCCGGCAGCTGCCCGCCGCGGAGATGGCGCGGAGGCTGGAGGACCTGGCGGTCCGCGCGCGGCGGATGCGGCCCCGGCCGGTCGACTTCACGGCGGTGCGATGGTGAACGGCGGGCGCGGCGGCCGGCCCGTCGGTTAACAGCGCGTCGTCGCCGCCACTCGTTCGGGTGGCATGGGGAGGGACGGGGCGTCATCGCCGACGGCGGAACGTTCTCCTGACATCTGGGACCAGGAGGGGAGAACATGGGACTGTCACGCACCTACAGGAGCGTCATCAGCGAAGGACCGACTCCGGCCGATACGGCGCGGGCACCGGGGCTGCCGTATCCGAGCGGCTGGTCCGCGCTGGCGTTCTCGGACGAACTGCGGCCGGGGACGGTACTGACCCGGCCGCTCGCCGGTGAGGACGTCGTGCTGTACCGCACCGGCTCGGGCGACCTCCGCGCCGTACGGCCGTACTGCCCGCATCTCGGCGCGCATCTCGGCGGCGCCAAGGTCGACGGGGACGAACTGGTCTGCCCGTTCCACTTCTTCGCGTTCGCACCGGACGGCTCCTGCGTACGGACCGGGTACGGCAGCCCGCCGCCGCGGACCCCGCTGTCGTCCCTGCCGGTCCTCGAGGTCAACGGCGCGGTCTTCGTGTGGCGGCACCACGACGGACGGGAGCCGGACTGGTCCATCCCCGAGTGGCACCGGATCGGTCATCTGCCCGCCCGGCACGCCGCCTGGGAACTCGCGGGCAACGCCCAGGAGGTCATCGAGAACTCCGTGGACCTCGGGCACTTCGCCACCCTGCACGGCTGGTCCAAGGCGGAGATCGGCGGCCCCGTCGCGTACGACGACCATTCGTTCCATGTGTCGATGCGGGCCCACGAGCGGGCGCCGCTGCTGGGGAACTTCATCGTGGAGGTGGAGGTGGACGGGTACGGGCTGTCCTGTCTGCACGCCGACGTCCACACGCCCCGGATCGGGCTGCGGATGTGCACGATGGTGATGCCGACGGCGATCGGCCCCAACCGCATGCAGTTCCGGCAGCTCAACCGCATCGCCTTCGCCGAGCCGTCCGGCCTGCCCGCGCCCCTCGCCCGCGCGGTGAGCCGGACCGCCGCACGCCTGCTGAACCGTCCCGTCTTCAAGGCCAGTTGCGAGTTCACCGCCGCCGACTTCCCCATCTGGAACCACAAGCGGTACCAGCAGCCGCCCCGGCTCTCCCACGGCGACGGCCCCATCGGCCCGTTCCGCCGCTGGGCCCGCCGCTTCCACCCACCGGAGGACGGCGGAACGGCACCGGGGCCGCGCGGGACGGCCGCCTCCACGGGCACGGAGGTGGGGACGGGCGTCAGGACGGAGTTCCGGAAGGGGGCGGCCGATCGGGCGTGAGCGGGCGGTAGGCGGGGCGCAGCGGTCCGGTGGACGGGCGGCGTGTGCGGCGTGTCCGGGCCGTTCCTGCGGTCCGGTCGGCCCGGGTGCCCTGGACGGGCCTCGCGTGCCCATGACGGTCGTAGCCGCACGGCGGCCGTCTCCCCTCTTGAGGCAAAATCCGAACAGCACACCACAATGTGACCTGCCTCATGCCGCCCTGTGTCGTGCACGAGCTGCCGCTCGGACGTGTATCTGACGTCAGCACAGCACGCCGCCGTCCGGCGGCAGCAGCACAAGGGGGAAACCATGCCGTTCATTCCGAGGACCGCGGC
>NZ_JCANQV010000388.1:0-4510 GCF_059553635.1 Candidatus Streptomyces philanthi | reverse complement strand
GGTCGCGGTGGGCTGCGCGCTGGCGGGCTGGGCGTCGACGGCGGTCGGCGTCGGGCACCCGTACTGGGCGGTGGTCACCGCGGCGTCGGTGTTCCAGGCGAACACCACCCTCACCTGGCAGCGGGCGTTCCAGCGCACCCTGGGCAACCTCCTGGGGCTGCTGCTGTTCACCGCGCTGCTGCCGCTGATCCGCACCGGCCCGCTCGCGATGATCGCGCTCGCGCTGCTCCTCCAGTTCGGCGCCGAGGCGTGGATCACCCGCAACTACTGGCTCGGCTCGGTCTGTGTCACGCCCATGGCGCTGCTGCTGACCGAGTTCGGCAGCCATCTGCCCGCCGTGACACTGGTCGCCGACCGCTGGGTGGACACGCTCGTCGGCGCCGCGGTCGGCCTGGCCTGCTGTGTGGTGGTCACCAACCGCCGCGCCGGGCACCGGATCGACGCCGTACTGGACCGGTTGGCGGCGGCCGAGGCCGCGGCGGCACGGCTGCCGACGGACGGGCCGCAGGACGGCGAGGCCGCTCGGGAGGCGGGGCGCTGCCGCGACCGGCTCGCCGGCGCTCTGGTCGAGCTCCGTGAGGCCGTCGACGTGGCGTCCGGCGAGTGGTGGCAGCGCGCCCTGCCCGAGGAGCGCGTCGCCCTCGCGGAGCAGCGGGGCCACCGCACCCTGGCACGGCTGGTCCGGCACCGTCCGGTGACCGCGCCGGCCCCCTGACCCCGGCGTCCGCCCCTCCGCCGGGCAGGCACAATGGCAGGGACGGGTGAGAGGAGAGTGCGGGTGGCCGAGGACATCGTCGCGGGGGTGCTCCGCCAGTGGCAGCAGGTGCACCCGGGGCTCGACACCGGCCCGATGGCCCTCATCGGGCGCCTCAACCGCTGCTCGGCCCTGCTCCAGCAGGCGGCGGACGCCCCGCTGCGGCGCGCCGGCCTCACCCGCCCCGAGTTCGACATCCTCGGCGCCCTGCGCCGCACGGACCGGGAACTGACCCCCGGTCGGGTGGCGCGGGAGACCTTCGCGTCCGGTGCCGCCGTGACGAAGCGGGTACGGCAGCTGGAGGCACGCGGACTGGTCGCCCGCCGCCCCGACGACCGTGACCGCCGGGTCGCCCATCTCTCCCTCACCGACGAGGGCCGCGACACCATCGACCGGCTGCTGCCCGAGCAGCTGCGCTACGAGGCGGCGCTGCTGGAGGGCATCGGCGGCCCGGCGCAGCAGGAACTCTCCGACGGTCTCGCGGAGTTGCTGGTCGTCCTGGAGGGTCGGCTGGGCAGCCTGATGGACTGACCCGCGGGGTCCGTCCCCGGGCGCCGGAGGCCCTTGCCCCGTACCCCCTTCCTCCCGCCCGCGCGCCACGCGCCTTCCGGCGCGCCCGGAACCGTACGCGCGGCACCTCCACCTTCACCCCGTTCCCGCCCGCCGGCAACCGCGACCCGCGCGGGACGGGCTTTCCCCTGCTCAGGCACCGGTTTGAACGTCCGCCCGTCACCGTGTCATGTCGCCGCCACAGCGGTCTTCTGAGGGCGTTTCACCGTCATGTCCTTTGCGGTCAAAGGAAGTTGAGGGTGATGAATCAGGTTTCGAGAGTGATAGATGTGATTGGATGAGTATGCCCGAGTTGATATGTATCATTCTGCGAGTGATCGCCAGTGCGGGCCCACGCCCTTGGTGAGCACTGATGGGATACCCAGGGGAGTTCGGCGTGTCGGTGACCGAAGAAGCGGAAGAGACGCAGGAGAAGTCCGCGGAGGGCGACAAGCCCACAACGACTCAGAAGGCGGCCACGCTCGTCATACGCAGGGGCGACGGTTCCATACCGGTGGACCACCTCTTCCGCGACGGCGGCCCCGCGGAACAGCGCGAAAGACCCGCCGAGCGGACGGGGTCCCCCCTCACCCGCACCGGGACCTCCGTGACGCAGACGGGAACCCCCGTCGTACGGACGGAGAACGAGACCACACGGCAGGTCCTGACGGCGCCAAAGGCGGACCGGGACCTCACCGAACGCAAGGGCGCCTCCTGCTCCGGCTGGTGGGCGATCCTCGTCGCCCTCCTCGCGACCGCCGGCGCGGGCTGGCTGATCCGCTACGGAGAGCAACTTCCCGAGCGGTTCGCCGCGTTGGAGTCCGACGCCTGGCGGTGGGCCGGCGCCGCCGTCTGCGGCGCCCTCGCGCTCTACGCGCTGGGCGGTCTCACCAGGGGCCGGGTCGGCACCGTCTGGGCCCTGACCCGCTTCGGCCGCTACCGCGGCAGTGTGCGGAAGACCGGCCTGCTGTGGATCAATCCGATGACGCTGCGTCACCGCGTCGACGTGCGGCTGCGGCACTGGCGCAGCGAGCCGATGACCGTGGTCGACGCCCAGGGCGCCAAGCTCCATGTCGTGGTGCTGGTCGTGTGGCGGGTCAAGGACAGCGCACGCGCCCTCCTCGCCGTCGACGACCACCTCTCCTACCTGCGGGAGCAGGTCGAGGCAGTGACCGCCCGGGTGGTCTCCCGGATGCCCGCGGACACCTTCCCCGTCCGGGAGTCCGAGGCGGACGAGCAGGTGCCCACCCTCCGCGACACCGAGGCGGTCGGTGACGAGATCAGCCGTCTCCTGGCGGCGGAGTGCCGGGCCGTCGGCGTCGAGGTGTTCTCCGCCCGGCCCACCCGTCTGGAGTACGCCCCCGAGGTGGCGGCGGCGATGCAGCGCCGGCAGATCGCGGCCCTGGACGCCAAGCACCGCGACGGCGTGCTGACCTCCGTCCTCGACGCGGTGGACGACACCGTGCACCGCCTCACCGAGCGCGGCCTGGTCGAACTCGACGACTACGAACGCAAGGCCCTGGTCAAGGACCTGACCGTGGCCTTCTACACGGCGCGCGGCAGCGCGGCCGACGCCCGCTGAGCCTCCGCTCGGCGGGGACGCACAGGCAGCTACAGGGAGAGGTGGTGGTCCGCTTGCGGACACCCGAATTCACCGAGGTCATACCGGCCGACTGCACCTGCGCGCACTGCGCGGGAGCGGCGGGAGCCGGTCCGGGAGGGCAGGCGGGCCAGCGCTGCACCGTGCGCGGTGCGCTGGTGGCGGCGGTCGGCGCCGCCGTGCTCCTCGGGACGGGCGCCGGGACGGCCACGGCGGAACCCGCTCCGAGCCACGCCGGATGGGACGGTTCCAAGTACTGGTACAAGGACGCGTCCGGCGCCTGGCGGTGGACCTCCCACCAGGACAAGTACCTCGCGCGCACCGGCCAGTCCGCGAAGCAGTCCGGCTCCGGGCACTCCACGGCGGGCCGGACCGGTGCCTCCCGGACCGGTCAGCCGGTGTTCCGGGGGCACCAGGGCTGGGACGCGCAGGACCGCGTGTACTGGTACCAGAAGGGCGGCCACTGGTACTGGACCAGCCACAAGTCCAAGTACCAGCGCTACGCGGGCGGAAGCTCCTCGTCCTCGTCCGTCCCCAGCGCGAACCGCCCCGGCCCCTCCCGGACCGGTGAACCGGTCTTCCGGGGACGCCAGGGCTGGGACGCGCAGGACCGCGTCTACTGGTACCAGAAGGGCGGCCACTGGTACTGGACCAGCCACAAGTCCAAGTACCAGCGCTACGCGGGCGGCTCCGGCTCCTCCGGTTCGTCCGCCTCCTCGGGCTCGTCGGGCTCCTCCGGCGCGTCGGCCGGGTCGGGCACACCGAGCCGGCACGGCACCGAGGCCGCCATCGGCTTCGCCTCGCGCCACCTCGGCGACCCCTACGTCTGGGGCGGCAACGGCCCGCACGGCTGGGACTGCTCGGGCCTGGTCCAGGCAGCCTACCGCCAGGCCGGCATCACCCTCCCGCGAGTGGCGGACGACCAGTACCGCGCCACCTCGCGGATCTCCCGCGACCAACTGCGCCGCGGTGACCTGGTGTTCTGGAGCAGCAACGGCGCGGCGTCCGGCGTCCACCATGTGGCGATCTACCTGGGCGGCGGCCAGTACCTGGAGGCCCCGCGCCCCGGCAAGAACGTCCGCGTCTCCTCGTTCAGCTGGTACAACCCCAACCTCTACGGCCGGGTGCGCTGACCGCGCTCCGGGCCGGCCGGGCGGTGCCCGGTGCCGCCACCGGTACTCCGTGTACCGGTGCGCGGCGCCGGGCACCGCCCTTCTCCCTTTTTCGTGGAACGTTTTCCGACCGGAATGGATCGCATTTCCCCTTTCCGCACACGCAAGAATTCCCCCGCCGAGCACACGCGGAGGGAAATCACGGACGGCTTTCCCGGAAAAGGATCACTTCCCCGGCCCGGATTTCTCCTCCTCCACCGCGCGCAATTCCGCCGCGCACACACCCGGCGCGCAGAACGGCCGCATACGGACGGAGGCCGACGGGCCGCAGAGCTCGTCGAGACGCCCCTCGTGGATCATGCAGACGATCTGGGGGAACCGGAGCGCGACGTCCAGGACCGGGCAGGCGTGGAAGAGCACCCGGTCCGGGGCCCCCTCGCCGCCGGAGCGCGGGCGGAACCCGGCGCGGGCGGCCACCGCGAGGGCGCGGTCCCG
>NZ_JCANQV010000387.1:0-4510 GCF_059553635.1 Candidatus Streptomyces philanthi | reverse complement strand
GCCGGCGGCCCGCATCGCGTCGGTGAGGACCGCGAGGTCCGGGAGCGGGTGCCGGCCCGCGGTGCCGGCCGGTCCCGCGAGTTCGGCGTCGAGGTCGACGAAGACCGCGCCGGGCAGATGCGCCGCCTCGTAGGCCGGGCGGCCGTGCGGGCCGCCGAGTTGGTAGCGCACGTCCAGCAGGACCGGCGGGGTGCCCCTGTCGAGGTCGCTCGCGAGTTCGGTAGCGGTGATGATGGCGTTCATGGCCCCCATCCTTGCGTAGGGACCACTACGCAGAGAAGGCGGCGTCACACCCTCCGTACGGCGCAGATCTTCCGGGCCGTACCGGTGCCGCACCCGATACGCATCAGAAAAAACGGTCATTCTCCCCCGGGAACCCGCCGAAGACGGCGCGGCCGGGGCGCGCCGCGGGGCGCCTGGTGCAAGCATCTGCACGGGCCCGCACCCGTACGCACCTGGCACATCCGATGGTCCGAGGAGAGTGACGATGACGACCGAGGCAGCGACCCGGCGGATTCCCGGCACACCCTGCTGGGTGAGCCTCCTGGCGCACAGCCTGCCCGCGACGCAGGAGTTCTACGGCGCGCTGTTCGGCTGGGAGTTCCGCCCGGGGCCGCGGCACCTGGGACCGTACTGCCGGGCGTATCTCGACGGCCGGGAGGTGGCCGGGCTCGGTGAACTGACCCCGGGCCGCGCGCTTCCCGTCGCCTGGACCACCTATCTGGCGAGCGACGACGCCGACGCCACCGCGGAACGTGTCCGCTGCTGCGGCGGCACGGTCGCGGTGGGCCCGCTCGACGCGGACGACGCGGGGCGGATGGCGATCGCCGCCGACCCGCAGGGCGCGGTCCTCGGGATCTGGCAGGGCAGGGCGATGACCGGCACGGCGGTGAGCGGGGAGCCCGGCACCCCGGTGTGGAACGAACTGGTGGCCGAGGAGACGTCGGCGGTCGTCCCGTTCTACGAGCATGTCTTCGGCCATGAGCCGGAGGCGGTGACGTCGGCCGGTACCGACCATGTGACGCTGCGGCTCAAGGGCCGGCCGGTGGCGGGCGTCCACGGGGTGGGGCGGGAGCTGACGCGGGACCACGGGCCGTACTGGATGACGTACTTCGCGGTCCCGGACACCGACGCCGCGGCCCGGCGGGTGACCGGGCTGGGCGGCCGGGTGGTCCGCGCGCCGCGGGAGACGCCGTACGGGCGGACGGCGGTGGTCACCGACGGCGAGGGCGGGTTGTTCAGCGTGGTCGAGCGGGGCTGAGGCGCGGGGGGCCCGCTCCCGGCCCGGTCAGCGCACCGGGTCGAGGGGCAGGACGTCCGGGGAGAGGGCGGCGGCGCGGGCGGTGGCGGCGGTCTGGCGGCGCCGGTGGTGGCGCCGGCACAGCACCTCGTAGCCGACCTTGGGGCCGCCGTCCTTGACGACGTCGCCGACCACGACCTGGGCGCCCTCGACGACCATCCGTCCGTCGACGGTGCGGGCGTTGTGGGTGGCCCGCGCGCCGCACCAGCACAGCGCCTCGACCTGGAGGACCTCGATGCGGTCGGCGAGCTCCACCAGGCGCTGGGAGCCGGGGAAGAGCTTGCCGCGGAAGTCGGTGGTGATGCCGAACGCGAAGACGTCGAGCCCGAGGTCGTCGACGACGCGGGCGAGCTGGTCTATCTGGTCGGGCGCGAGGAACTGGGCCTCGTCGGCGATGACGTGGTCGACGCGTTCGCCGGAGCTGAGGCGGCCGACGACATGGGCGTAGAAGTCGAGGTCGTCCCCGGCCTCCACGGCCCCGGTGACCAGGCCGAGGCGGGAGGAGAGCCGGCCGCTGCCGGCCCGGTCGTCGCGGCTGAAGATCAGTCCGCGCAGGCCGCGGGCCGAGCGGTTGTGCTCGATCTGCAGAGCGAGGGTGCTCTTTCCGCAGTCCATGGTTCCGGAGAAGAACACCAGCTCGGGCATGGGGCGGTGCGGGCCTTTCGGAGTCGTGGGGCTGGGCGTACGGCAGGGGCCCGCGGGTCAGGTGCGGACTTCCAGGAGCGGTACGAGCTGCTCGGCGGGGGTCATCGATCCGTGCATCCCGACCATGGCCGACTCCCGGGGCTCACGCTCGGACGCGATGATCACCATGTCGGCGTGCGCGGCCGCCACGACGTCACCGATCCGGCCGCGGACCCGGTCGTCGACGTGCGGCCCGAACCATCCGGCGGCGATGGCCTCGTCGCGGCTCGCCACCCACATCCGGTCGCCGACCACCTCGCGCCAGACCGCGAGGACGTCGGAGGCGGCACCGGGGTGCGCGTAGACGTGCCGCGCGCGCCCCTCGCCGCCCAGCAGGCGCACGCCGGCGCGCAGTTCCCAGTCCTCGTCGAAGTCGACGCGGGACTCGGGGTCGAAGGGGATGTCGATCATGCCGTGGTCGGCGGTGACGTAGAGGGCGCTGCGCGGCGGCAGTTGCTCGGCCAGGCGCTGGGCGAGCCGGTCGACGTACCCGAGCTGGCCGCGCCAGGCGTCGGAGTCCACGCCGTAGCGGTGCCCGTTGCCGTCGACCTCGGCGTAGTACGTGTAGACCAGCGCGCGGTCGGCGGCGGCGAGTTGGGCGGCGGCGAGGTCCATGCGGTCCTCGCCGGAGAGCCGTCCGTGGAAGGTGCCGCCGCTGAGGGCGATCTCGGTGAGCGGGGTGTCGGCGAACTGCGGGGCGGAGACCTGGCAGGTGTGGATGCCCGCGGCGGCGGCGCGCTCGAAGACCGTCGGGTAGGGCTGCCAGGCGTGCGGGTCGGTCCACGGCTGCCAGCGCAGCTGGTTCATCAGCGCGCCGGCGGCCGGGTCCTCGCAGGTGTAGCCGGCCAGGCCGTGGGCGCCGGGCGGGAGGCCGGTGCCTACCGAGGCGAGGGAGGTGGCGGTGGTGGACGGGAAGCCCGTGGTCAGCGGGAGGCCGGTGCCGTTGCTGGAGGTGCCGAGGAGGGAGGTGAGGAACGGTGCCTCGTCGGGGTGGGCGCGCAGCACCTCCCAGCCGAGTCCGTCGACGAGGAAGACGCAGACCCGGTCGGCGGGCGCGAGATCCATGCCGGTGCCGGGGCCGGGCAGGCCCATCCCGGCGGTGACGGTGGGCAGGAGGTCGGCCAGCGAGCCGGTGCCGTAGCGGGGGCGCGGGGCGGTGAGGTGGTCGAGCGGTTCGGGTTCCGGCCAGGCGGGGGCGGCGTGGGTCATCGGCGGGTGCCGGTGACGGCGGTGGCCTCGGAGAGCGCCTGGGCGAAGGCGAGGGTCTCGCGCACCGAGTCGGGGCCGTCGCCGGCCTCGCTGACCCGCAGGGAGAGGTCGTCGGCGGTGGAGGATCCGGTGTAGCCGTGGTCCGCCTCGCAGTTGGGGTCGCCGCAGCTGGCCGGTTCCAGGTCCAGGCGGGAGACGGCGCCCCAGCCGATGGTGAGGACGACCTCGCGGGGCAGCTGCCCGGGGGTGTAGGACTCGGGGTTGGCGACGACGCGGCTGAGGACGACCGAGGAGATCCGGCCGGTCTTGACGGACTCGGTGGAGGTCGTGGCGTACGGGGTCGGAGAGGTGCCGTCGGCGGCCTGCTCATCGGTGTGGCTGACGATGAAGCGGGTGTCGGTCAGAACGAGGACCGTGACATGGCGGCGGACCTCGTTGGCGTCGAAGGTCGTCTCCTGGTGCACGAGGTACGACACGACCGGCTCGCCGCCGACCGCGGCCTGCACCGCCTCGGCCACGAGGGCCGGGTAATAGCCACTGCGCTCGATCGCCGCGCGGAGCCCCTGGGTCGTCGTACCGGTCTTAGCCATGGGGTCCATCTTACGGGGCGTGGCGGGGATGGCGGACGCCTCGGGCCGCACCGGGGCCCGGCCCCCGGCGGGTCAGTAGGCGGGCAGCCGGCGGGGGCCGAGGTCGGTGGTGGCGGGCGGCCTGGCCAGACGGACGGACGCCTCCAGGACGGACAGTCCGTGCGGGGAGACGACGACCGGGTCGAGATCGACGCCGACGACCTCGGGGTGGTCGTCGACGAGCCGGGAGACGCGCAGCAGCAGGTCGGCGAGGGCGCCGGTGTCCACGGGCTGGGAGCCGCGCCAGCCGAAGAGGAGAGGGGCGGCGCGGATCGACCGGATCTGCCCGGCGACGTCACGGTCGGTGGCCGGGATGAGGCGGTGGGCGATGTCGCCCAGGAGCTGGGAGGGCGCCCCGGCCAGCCCGAAGGAGAGCACCGCGCCGGCCGCCGGGTCGATGGCGGCGCGGACGACCGTGTCGACGCCGCGCGGCACCATCGCCTGGACGACGGGCAGCAGCTCCCTCGGGGAACCGAGGGCGGAGGTCAGTTCGGCGTAGGCGCGGCGCAGTGCGGCGGCGTTGGCGATGTCGAGGCGGACGCCTCCGAGGTCGGCGCGGTGGCGCAGGTGGGGGGCGGTGGTCTTGAGGGCGACGGGGTAGCCGAGGTGGTCGGCGGCGCGGACCGCGGCCTCCGGGTCGGGGGCGGGCAGCGACGGGTGGGTGTGCACCCCGTAGCGGGCGAGGAGG
>NZ_JCANQV010000386.1:0-4527 GCF_059553635.1 Candidatus Streptomyces philanthi | reverse complement strand
CTCCCGGCCGACCAGGACCACACCGTCCGGCGCGATACCGCCCTCGCCAGGCCGCTCGGCCACCGCGCTCACCCGCCCGTGGCGGACCGTCACCTCGTACGTCCGGGTGCTGCACGGCGCCGCCCGCTCGGTGTCCGTGCCGCAGACCGCGCGCAGCCGCCCGGCCGGGCCCCAGCGCGCGGTGTACGCGCCGATGCCGTCCACGGGCAGCGCGAACTGGTTGAGGCCCCGCAGCGGCAGTGCCCCGCGCGCGGTCACCACCGCGCCGCGCAGCGTCAGCCGGTCCAGGCGGGCCCGCCCGTCGTAGCCGACGCCGAGCACGTCCCCGGCGGTCGCGCCGGGCGGCAGCGCCGGGCCGAAGCGCTGCCCGTCGGGGACCGCGGCCTTGAGGTCGCGGCCCGAGGAGATCGCGGGGCCGTTCGGGGCGCCGGTCACCGGGACACCGGGGTGCTGGGTCTCGGTGATGTGGAAGAAGTCCCCGTTGACCGCCGCCACCGCGCCCCGGGCCGCCGCCATCGCCGAGACCGGCGCCCGTCCGCCGACCACCCCGGTGTCGAGCAGATCGACCGTCACCACCCGCAGGTCGACCGTCAGCAGATGCCCGTACACCTCGCCGCGCGGCAGCGTCGTACGGAACTCGCTGTACAGCACCCCCGGCGCCTGGCGTACGACGGCCGAGCGGCGCAGGGCCTGGGCCGTGGCACCCGCAGGCCCTCCGGCCCCCGCGAGCACGGCCCACGCCGCCAGCACCGTCAGCACCACGCGCACCCGTCCGTGGCGTCGTCCCATCCGCGCACCCCCTGACGTCACCTCAACCGTCCCCGCACCGGGGGCCGGCGCCCCGAAGGGCGGCTTGCCGGGCTCCGTCGGTCCGGTGAACGGCCGCCCCGTGGGAACCACCGCGCGTCAGGAGGCGGCGACCAGGTCCATGTAGCGGGCCCAGTCCCAGTGCGGGCCGGGGTCGGTGTGGTCGGTGCCCGGGACCTCGGCATGGCCGATGATGTGCTCACGGTCCCGGGGGATGCCGTAGCGGTCGCAGACCGCGGCGGTCAGCCGGGCCGACGTCTGGTACAGCGTGTCGGTGAACCACTTCGGGTCGTCGATCCAGCCCTCGTGCTCGATGCCGATGCTGCGGGTGTTGTAGTCCCAGTTCCCGGCGTGCCAGGCGACGTCCCGCTCGGCGACGCACCGCGCGAGGTAGCCGTCGGCGGACCGTACGACGTAGTGCGCGCTCGCCTGGTGGGCGGGGTCCTGGAAGAGGCGGATCGTGTCGTCGTAGGTCTCCTGCGTCACATGGATCACGACCATGTCGACCTGGTACTCCGTGGGGCGGTCGGCCGCGGTGAAGTTGGCGGGGTCCGCCGGGTGCTCGTGGGTGGGGGGATAGGCCACGCCGCGGCGGCGCGGGGGAACGGGCGCGGCGGCCGCGGTGAGCGGCGCGAGGGCGGCGGCCGCGGCGAGGGCGGCGGCGCCGGTGAGCAGACCGCGGCGGGAGGTGGGGTGACGGTACGACAGGTGACGGCGTTCCATACGAACTCCTGGCAGGGCCGAAGGGTCGCGTACATGTCATGTGCGACCGGTGTGTTCATCATGCGCAACAGGGCCTTTCCTGCCAAGACCGCGCGCAATCCGCCAGCGCCCTGCCCAAAGACGGAAATCCGCAGGTCAGAACGGGAAAGGAAGGTGACGAAAAGTCACCCGTACGGCCCAGAACCGGTCTTCGCGACCCGGGCGCCGGAGCAGGGGCGCCCCTCATCCCCCCAGCAGCCCCCGCCCGTCCACCAGCGTCGACTCAAGCCGCTCCCAGGCCGCCGCGTCCCGCTCCACCGCCGGGTACTCCGCCCCCTCCGACGTACCCCACCGTCGCGCCACCGCCGCCGGGTCCTCGCCCAGCAGCAGTCCCGCCGCCTGCGCGGCCGCCCCCAGCGCCGCCAACTCCCCGGCCCTCGGCACCCGCACCGGCAGCCCCGACAGCCGCCGCACGGTCTCCCGCCACGCCCGGCCCCGCGCCCCACCACCGATCAGCAGCAGCGGCGCACCGCCCGCCGCCTCCCCGGACAGCACCGCCTCCAGCGCCCGCAACAGGGCGAACACCGCGCCGTCGTAGGCCGCCTGGAGCACCTGGCCCGCCGTGGTGTCGTGCCGCAGCCCGTGCACCAGGCCCGTCGCGCCCGGCAGGTGCGGGGTGCGCTCCCCGTCCAGGAACGGCAGCATCACCACCCGGCCACCGGGCTCCACGTCCTCCCGGTCCCGCCCCAGGAGCGCCGCGACCCGGTCCACCGCCACGGTGCAGTTCAACGTGCACGCCAGCGGCAGCCACCCGCCACGGGCATCGGCGAACCCGGCCACCGTGCCGGTCGGATCGGCGGGACGGCGCCCGGAGACCGCGAAGACCGTCCCCGACGTGCCCAGACTCAGCACCGCCTGACCGGGACGCAGCCCCAGCCCGAGGGCCGCCGCCATGTTGTCCCCGGTACCGGCCGCCACCAGCGCACCACGCGGCAACGGCAGCTCACCGGCCCGCACCGTGCCGACGGCCTCCCCGGGCCGCGCCACCCGCGGCAGCGCCGCCGCGTCCAGACCGATGTGCTCCAGCACACCGCTGTCGTACGCGCCGGTGTCCGGCGACCACCAGCCGGTACCGGACGCGTCACCGCGGTCGGTGACCGGCGCCCCCGTCAGCCGCCCCGTCAGATAGTCGTGCGGCAGCCGGACCGCCGCCGTCGCCGCCGCGGCCGCCGGTTCGTGCTCGCGCAGCCACGCCCACTTCGCCACCGTGAACGCCGGCCCCGGCACGCTCCCCACCCGCCGCACCCAGGCGGCGGGACCACCCCACTCCTCGACCAGCCGCCTGCTCTGCGGAGCCGCCCGGACGTCGTTCCACAACAGCGCGGGCCTCACCGGCGCACCCGCCGCGTCCAGCGTCACCAGCCCGTGCTGCTGCCCGGCCACCGACACCGCCGACGCCTGCCGGGCCGCGTCCCCGCACTGCCGCAGCGCCTCGCCCAGCGCCTGCCACCAGCGCAGCGGATCACTCTCCCGGCCCGCACCGCCGCTGACGGCGTGCGGCGCCCTGCCCCGCGCCACCACCGCACCGGTCGCCGCGTCCACGACCAGCACCTTCGTCGCCTGGGTGGAACTGTCCACGCCGACGACGAGCGGTCCCGCCGACTGTGCGTCCATCGCGCCCTCTCCTTCGTGTGCCCCGCGCCGCCCGGGGCTCCCGGTGTCCGTCCCCGTGCCGCCGCGCCGGGCACGGTAACCCGCCGCGCCCCCGGGACGGCCCCGCACACCGGGTACGGGGCCGCCGTTCCGCCGCGCGGCGGAAGACGTCAACCCAGCAGCCGGCGCACGAACGCGATCTCCTCCGTCCGCTGCCGCCCGCCCCCGCCCTCGTGCCCGTTGAACCGCCACACCCGCTGCTCCTTCTTGCCCGCGTAGTGGTGGAACGCGGCGAAGCCGGTCGACGGCGGTGTCACCGGGTCGCGCAGCGCCGTGCCGAAGAGGGCGGGCGCCTGGGCCCGGACCGCGAAGTTCAGCCCGTCGAAGTGGTCCAGCGTCCGCAGCGCGGCGTCGACGTGGTCGCGCTCGCCCGCGAAGTACCGGACGAGTTCGCCGTACGGGCCCTCCTCCGTGATCTCCAGCGCCCGGCGCACATCGGTCAGGAACGGACGGTCGATCAGCGCGCCCGCCACGTCCGGCACCAGCCCCGCCACCGCCAGCGCGCACCCGCCGCCCTGGCTGCCGCCCCCGACCACGATCCGGTCCGCGTCCACCACCGGATGGGCACGCGCCGCCTCCACCGCCCGCACCGCGTCGGTGAACAGCCGCCGGTAGTAGTAGTCGTCGGGGTGGAGCAGACCGCGCGTCATATGACCCGGTACGCCCGGGTGCGGGGCAGCGACCGGATCGGGTGTGCTGCCGGGCCGGTTCGGGCCGCTCTGTCCACGGGTGTCCATGACGAGCGTGGCGAATCCGGCGCACGGCCACAGCAGCCAGTCGTGCGGCAGCATCCGCCCGCCGCCGTAGCCGAGGTACTGCACCACGCACGGCAGCGGGCCCGCGCCGTCCCCCGGGGCGAGGAACCAGCCGCGGACGCGGTGTCCGCCGAAACCGGAGAACGTCACGTCCTCGACGCGCAGCAGCGGGAGTCCGGCGTCGGCCGGGGTGAAGCGGGCGTCGAGGTCGTGGCCGCGGGCCTCGTCGAGGGTGCGCCGCCAGAACGCGTCGAACTCCGCGGGTTCGGGCAGCGGTGGGCGGTAGCCGTGCAGGGCGTCCAGGGGAAGGTCGAGGAACACGGGAAACCTCCGGGCCGTAGGGTGGGAACGGACGGCTGTGGTCAACCGTGCCCACCGGCCGGACACGTCAGCCGTCGTTCGTCCCGGCTCGGTCACCGCGTTCCCCGGGACTCCGTAAAGAAGCGATCATTTCCTCCATGAGTTTTCCTCCGCCTCCGCCCACTCCGCCGAACCAGCCCCCGCCCCACAACCCGGGCGGCTTCGGCCCGCCCCCGGGCGGTTACGGGCC
>NZ_JCANQV010000385.1:0-4558 GCF_059553635.1 Candidatus Streptomyces philanthi | reverse complement strand
GGCCGCTGCGGGCGGCAGCTTGGTGACCAGGCGCCTTCGGGCGAACGCGCCCGGATGGTGGACCTCGGGCGGCAGCCCCGAGGTCAGGGCGTGCCGTAGTTGGGGCGGGGTGGCTCCCCGCGTCAGCCATTCCTCGGCCAGGGGCGCGAGGGCGGCGCAGTCGGCGGCGGAGAGCGTTATCCGGGGATCGAGGCGGCCGAGGCCGGCGAGGACGGTGTAGGCGTCACCGGGCGGGCGGGGGCGGTCCGGCGGGGTGTCAGGCCGGGGGCCGGGCGGCAGAGGGGCGACGGGAGCGGCGTCCGCCGTGGTGGTGGGCGTGTCCGAGGCGGTACCCGGGTTTCGCGGCTCAGGTGAGGGGGCGGGGGCGGGCGTGTTCCCGGTGCACAGGGTGTGCCACCAGGCGTCGTCCCGGGGCGTCCGGGAGAAGTACGTCCGTGTCACCCACAAGGGGCTTTTGCCGCTGCCGGTGAGGCATTCGACGATCCGCCGCAGATGGCCCTCCTGCGAGAGGTACCGCAGCGCGGTCCGCAGGGCGCACTGACCGTACTCCGGCAGCACCTTGGCCAGCGTCTTCACGGAGATGTCCGAGCCCTCGGGCAGGCGGTCCAGGTAGGCGGCGACGGACGCCTCCCGGTGTGGCAGGTGGGCGAAGTCGCCGGGACGCGAGGGGCGTTGGCCGGGCGCGCTGCGCTTGCCGTACCCGGGACGGGCGAGGGGGTGAGGGACCGGGGTGTACGCCGCGTCCGCGTGCGGGGATGCGTGTGGGGATGCGTACGGGGGCGGGGCGGCGTTAGAGTTTTCCGAGGCCATGAGATCGCTTTCTTCGATCTTGATGGTCAGCCATGAGATCGCCTTCTTCGATCTCGATGGTCAGACCCCGACCGGGTGTTGGCGCACCCGTCGGGGTTGTTTTGTGTGGTGCTGCGCACGCTAGACCGGCGGAACGCGATGTCGCAAACCGATGACTCTCGGTCATTCGTGCGGGTGAACGGGGGAGTTGGGTGGGAGGGCGGGGGGGAATTCACCTGCCCATTCCTTGGAAAGAGGGCTCGGAGTGCGGGGCTTGAGCCCCGGGGCGTGAACGCCTCCGGGAGCGGCTCGGTGGCAGTCGGTGAATGGCCTTTTCGCGTAGGGGTTTTCCGGGGCTCGGGGCTCGGGGCTCGGGCGTCGTGGTCAGGCCGTGTCCGCCGTCCGGTCGTCGGTGGTGGCAGGAGTCGGGGGCGTACGGCTCGATCGCGGGCGCAGGCGGGCGACGGTGGCGCAGAGCGCGGCGGCCACGGGGGCTCCGTAGAGCGCGTGGTGGAGGCCGTGCGGGGGGAGCAGCAGGACGAACTGCTCCTGGAAGGACAGGGCGTGGGACGGGTGGTCCCACAGGGCGGACACCGTGTCGAGCACCGCGACGAACGCGGCCGAACCGGCGGTGTACCCGCCGCCCGCGCTCAGTGCCGCGCGAGCGGAGCGGGGCAGCCCGTTCGTCAATGTGGAGATGACGAAAAAGGTCATGGCGAACAGCAGCAGGAACGCCTGCCAGGCGTACACCGTCGTGAAACGGGCCAGAAGTGGCACGTTCGAGGGCACCCGGGGCTCGGGGACCGTACCGGTGAACTGCGCGCGAAGGAGTTCGACGCACTGCCCGGGGGCGTCGTACGAGCCGCACCAGAAACGTGCCGACGCCACGAGCCCCCGCTCGAAGATGCCGCTGGTCAGGAAGGCCAGCACCAGCGCCCCGCCGATCATGGCGAGCAGGGTGGCGCCGATCCGGGGCCACAGGGTCGGAAGGGGGCCGTGGAGCAGGTGGCGGACGGACGGGAGGCGGTCCGTGGCACGGTCGGTGGACAGGGTGAGGACGCTCGCGGCATGGGCGACCAGGCCACCGGTCAGGCCGAGCAGCATCGCATGCCCCGTACCGGCCTGCGCGTCCCCCATCAGCTGGAACGTCGCTTCGCCGCGCAGCGAGGGGGCGAAGGACAGCTCGGGCAGACGGAGCAGGGCGAGTGCCAGGAGGTTGGCGAGCGGGGCGACGACCGGCCAGGCAACGGCATGGGTGTACGCCCTGGTGAGGCCCGTGGCGCGGGTGGTGAGGGCATGGGTGGCCGAGGCCGACAGCAGGAGGAAAGCGGCCGTCCACAGCGTCTCCCGCAGCACGGCCGCCCCTCCGGTCGCGTCGCCGAACCGCTGGACCGGGGAAACCGTGAGCAGCCGCAGCGCGGCCGGCACGTCGTCCGACAGTACGCCCGGGTCGAGCCGGTCGGCCCAGGCGATCTGCTGGGGGAGGGCGCCGGCCAGATGCGCCAGGAGGACGGCGAGGACGGCGAGCGCGGTGGGGGAGCGGAACAGGGGGCGTACCCGCCTCACCGGGGGGCCGCCGTGACACGGAAGGGGCGGCCGTCGTTGTCGATCGTCGTCGTGTGCTCCTCCTGGCCGTCCCACCAGGTGAGGGTGGCCCGCCAGGTGCAGTAGTGGCGCTGGGTGCGGCCGGCGAGCATGAGGTCGTAGATGCCGTCGGTGGACACGCTCTTGGGGAGGCTGATGTTGGGCCTGCCGTACTTCTTCGCCTCCGCGCGGGCCGCCCGCTGCTGCGGGCTCGTCAGGAGGTAACGCGAGGGAACGGCCTGCCCCAACGGCAGGGTGTCGAGATCGACGTAGAAGACCTCGCGGATGCCGTCGCCGCCGCAACCCGGGGGAGGCAAGGGGTGCCCGGGGAGGGGGCGCCCGCGGCTGAGGACGGTGATGGACAGCTCGCGCAGCTGCACGGCCTTGCCGAGATTGCCACGGATGCTGACGGCGGCGTCCACCTCGGACAGATGGGTGATGCTGTGCTCGCGCTCCCAGCGGGTGAGGGCATGGTCCTCGGCCCGGCCGACCTTGTCGCGCAGCTCCGGGTGGTCCGGGGAGACCAACCACGGTGTGGAGCAGGCGCCATCGGTCTGGACGGAGTCGAACGCGATGGCCTGCTCGCCGAACAACGCGTCGTACCCGGCGCTCACCACCGGCGTGACCAGCGGCACCACCGCGAGGACAAGCCCCAGCGCGGCGAACTTGTTGGCCGTGCTGAGGCCCGCGAAGCGCCGCCAGAGGCGGACGGGGAGGGAGGGGCGGGAGGCCGGATCGGATGACGGGCCGGGTGTCGGGCCCTCGGTGGGGCTCGGCGGTGTGCCGGTCGTCGCGCTCGGGGCGGGCGTTGGGCCGGGGCCCGGTTCCTCCGCCGGGGGCGGGGTGGGAGGTGACGGTGGTGTTCTTGTGGCGTCATCTGTCACGTCGTCCGTCAACTCCCCCGTACCGACCTGCGGTTGTCCGGGGAGGGTACCGGGTTCCGGTCCGGCGGTGATACGGGGTGGGGGTCAGGCGATCAGCGTCTCCTTCTGGGGCGGGGTGCCCTCCTGGGGTGCGGTGGCGGGCGCGGGGGTGGGGTCCTCGGCCGGGCCGTCGGTGGGGGCGTTCAGCTCGGTGAGCATCTGCTTGCTGAAGCCGAAGAAGTAGGTGGCGAGGAAGCCGGTGAGATAGCCGATGGCGAGGCCCAGCGCGTAGATCACGACCGTGGCCGCTATGCCCTGATTGCCCTTGACGAGGGGGAACAAGGCCCAGCCGGAGGGGCCGATGGCCGTGGAACCGACGGCGTCACCGAGCTGGTTGAACAGGCCGATGAAACCGCCGCCGAAGGCACCGCCGACGCAGGCCGTGATGAAGGGGCGGCCCAGGGGGAGGGAGACGCCGTAGATCAGCGGTTCGCCGACGCCGAGGAAACCGGCCGGGAGGGCGGACCGGATGGTCGCGCGCAGCGAACGGTTGCGCGGCAGGCGGAGGAAGACGGCCACGGCCGCGCCGACCTGGCCCGCGCCGGCCATGGCGAGGATCGGCAGCAGCACGGTGTAGCCCTGCTGCTCGATGAGCGTGGTGTGGATCGGGATGAGGGCCTGGTGGAGGCCGAGCATGACCAGCGGCAGGAACAGCCCGCCGAGCAGGAAACCGGCGAGCGCGCCGCCGTGCGCCAGCAGCCAGGTGGCGCAGGTGCCGATCGCGGCGGAGACCTCACCGGCCACGAACATCAGGCCGAAGAGGGTGACCAGGCCCGTGAGGAGCAGCGTGAGGGTGGGCGTCACCAGGACGTCCAGGGCCTCCGGCACCACCTTGCGGCACCACTTCTCCACCTGGACGGCGAGCAGCGCGGCGGCCAGCGCACCCAGCACACCGCCCTGGCCGGGCGAGAGCTTCTGGCCGAAAGCGGTGATGTTGGCGACGCCCGGGAAGACGACGATCGCGGCGACGGCGCCGCCGAGGACCGGGGTGCCGCCGAACTCCTTGGCGGTGTTGAGGCCGACGAACACCGCGATCAGGGACATGAAACCGGAGGCCATCGCCGCCAGTGCCGGGACCAGGGCGGGCACCCAACCCAGGTTGGTGAGCAGGCCGTTGAAGCCGGCGATGATGCCGCAGCCGATCAGGGCCGGGATGAGGGGGACGAAGATGTTCGCGACGCGGCGCAGGAACAGTTTGACCGGGGTGGCGTTGCGGGCCTTCTGGCGGGCCTTGAGCGCGGCCCCTTGGGCGGCCAGTTCCT
>NZ_JCANQV010000384.1:0-4564 GCF_059553635.1 Candidatus Streptomyces philanthi | reverse complement strand
TACGCCGCCGAGGCCGCCCGCCCCCGGCTCGGGAGGCCCGCCAAGAAGTTCGCCGCCCGGATGACCGCCCTCCAGGAACTCCTCGGTGACCACCAGGACAGCGTGATGGCCCGCGCCGCCCTGCGCGAAGTGGCCCGCCAGGCGCGGGAGGCGGGGGAGAGCGACTTCACCTTCGGCGTCCTCTACGGCAGGGAGGAGGCTCGCGCGGCGGACCGCGAACGGGAGCTGCCGGACGTGTGGAGGAAGGCACGGGCCAAGAAGCGCCGGCGCGCCCTGCGGTCCTGACCCCCGGCCCGCGCGGTCGGCCCTCCCTCCCCGGGGACGTTAAGCTTGAGGGTCGCCCCTGCCAGCAACGAAAGCCCCGAGATGTCTGCAGAGTCGGTCTTCCCACAGCTTGAGACCCTGCTCCCGCATGTGCAGAAGCCCATCCAGTACGTCGGTGGAGAGCTCAATTCCACGGTCAAGCCATGGGACAGCTGCGATGTGCGCTGGGCGCTCATGTACCCCGACGCGTACGAGGTCGGTCTGCCCAACCAGGGCGTCATGATCCTCTACGAGGTCCTCAACGAGCGTGAGGGGGTGCTCGCCGAGCGCACCTACAGCGTCTGGCCGGACCTTGAGGCGCTGATGCGCGAGCACAAGGTGCCGCAGTTCACCGTGGACAGCCACCGGCCGGTCCGCGCGTTCGACGTGTTCGGCCTGAGCTTCTCCACGGAGCTGGGCTACACCAACATGCTCGCCGCCCTCGACCTCGCCGGCATCCCCCTCGACGCCGCCGACCGCGGCCTCGACGACCCCGTCGTGCTGGCCGGCGGCCACGCCGCCTTCAATCCCGAGCCGATCGCCGACTTCATCGACTGCGCGGTCATCGGCGACGGCGAGCAGGCCGTCCTGGAGATCACCGAGATCATCCGCGCCTGGAAGGCCGAGGGCCGTCCCGGTGGCCGCGACGAGCTGCTGTTCCGCCTCGCGCGGACCGGCGGCGTCTACGTCCCCAAGTTCTACGACGTCGAGTACCTGGCCGACGGGCGGATCGCCCGCGTCGTGCCGAACCGCTCCGGCGTCCCGTGGCGGGTCTCCAAGCACACCGTCATGGACCTCGACGAGTGGCCCTACCCGAAGCAGCCGCTCGTCCCCCTGGCCGAGACCGTTCATGAACGGATGTCGGTCGAGATCTTCCGTGGCTGCACCCGCGGCTGCCGTTTCTGCCAGGCAGGCATGATCACGCGCCCTGTACGGGAGCGAAGCATCACCGGCATCGGCGAGATGGTGGACAAGGGCCTGAAGGCCACGGGATTCGAGGAGGTCGGCCTGCTGTCGCTGTCCTCCGCGGACCACACCGAGATCGGCGACGTCGCCAAGGGCCTCGCCGACCGGTACGAGGAAGACAAGATCGGTCTGTCCCTGCCGTCGACCCGTGTCGACGCGTTCAACATCGATCTTGCCAACGAGCTGACGCGCAACGGCCGTCGCTCCGGCCTCACCTTCGCCCCCGAGGGCGGCAGCGAGCGGATCCGCAAGGTCATCAACAAGATGGTCTCGGAGGAGGACCTGATCCGCACCGTCGCCACCGCCTACGGCAACGGCTGGCGGCAGGTGAAGCTCTACTTCATGTGCGGACTGCCCACCGAGACCGACGAGGACGTCCTCCAGATCGGCGACATGGCGGTCAACGTGATCGCCAAGGGTCGCGAGGTCGCGGGGTCCAACGACATCCGCTGCACGGTCTCCATCGGCGGCTTCGTCCCCAAGCCGCACACCCCCTTCCAGTGGGCGCCGCAGCTGTCGGCGGAGGAGACCGACGCCCGGCTCGCCAAGCTCCGCGACAAGATCCGCGGCGACAAGAAGTACGGCCGCTCCATCGGCTTCCGCTACCACGACGGCAAGCCCGGCATCGTCGAGGGTCTGCTCTCCCGGGGCGACCGCCGCGTCGGCGCCGTCATCCGCGCCGTCTACCAGGACGGCGGCCGCTTCGACGGCTGGCGCGAGCACTTCTCCTACGACCGCTGGATGGACTGCGCCGCCAAGACGCTCCCCGCCCAGGGCGTGGACGTCGACTGGTACACCACCCGCGAGCGCACCTACGAGGAGGTCCTGCCCTGGGACCACCTGGACTCCGGCCTCGACAAGGACTGGCTCTGGGAGGACTGGCAGGACGCGCTGGACGAGACCGAGGTCGAGGACTGCCGCTGGACCCCGTGCTTCGACTGCGGCGTCTGCCCGCAGATGCAGACGGAGATCCAGATCGGCCCCACGGGCAAGAAGCTGCTGCCGCTGACGGTCGTCAAGTAGCAGTCCGGGCAGGAGACGCGGGCCCGGTCGCCGGAAGCGGCGGCCGGGCCCGCGCACTGCCGTGACGTCCCGGGGACGCGCCGCGTCCCCGGGAGCCGGGCCAGGACATGACCGGCGAAAGCAGGACGGAAAAAACGGGGGAACATCGCATGGCGCACGGCGGCACGCAGAGGTACGGGAACGGGCCGGCACGGCCGGAGGACAGCGAACCGAGCGGTTGCTGCCTGGCCCAGCTGATCAAGATCCCGGTACTGATCGTGGTCGTACCGCTGCGGCTGCTGTGGGACGCGCTGTGCTGGACCGGCCGCGAGATCATCGCCCCCGTGGCGCGCTGGGTCCACCGCTGGATCATCACGCCCGTGGCCCGTGCGGCCGCCTGGCTGATCCACCATCTGCTCGTGATGCCGGTGGTGCTCCTGGTCCACTGGCTGCTCGTGGTGCCCGCGCTCTGGGTGTACCGGTGGCTCCTGACGCCGCTCGGCCGGGCGCTCGCCTGGCTCCTCGACCACCTCGTCGTCCTCCCCGCCCGATGGCTGTACGACCAGGTGCTCGCCCCCGTGGGCCGGGCGCTGCTGTGGCTGCTGCACCACCTTGTGGTGATACCGGTCGCCGCCGTATGGGAGTACGTGCTGTGGCCGGTCCTGCGGGCGATCGGCGCGGCCGTCGCCTGGGCCTGGGGGATCGCCGGCCGGGTGTCACGGGCGGTCGGCCGCGGACTGGCCGCGCTGTGGCGCGTGCTGGTCGTCGCGCCCCTGAGCTGGACGTACCGCTGGGTGCTCACCCCGGTGGGGCACGCGATCAGGGCGGTCCTTCGGCCGCCGGTCCGGCACGCGCTGTCCGCGGCGCGCACGGCGGCGCGCGAGGTCCGGCGGGCGCTGTTCTGACCCGGGAGGGGCGCCCCGGCGCACACCGTCCGCGCCGTGCGCGCCGACCGCTGCGCACCGGGACACCCGGCCCCGCGTCCCCGCAGGTCAATCCCCCGCCGGGAACCTCGCGGGCCCCGGGCGCGTACTCTTGGGCAGAGGTCCGGCCGCGCATCGGCCCCGCCGACGCGGGGCACTCCGGACCGGTCCGTGCCGGAAGGCGCCGACCGGGACGGTCCCGTTCGCGGGGGCGGCCCCGGACCGCCAGACACAAGGAGAAGTACCACTGGGCAAGCGACAGCCCGAAGGCCCGCCGCCCGCACCCGCGGTGCAGCGCATCCGACTGCGCTACACCAAGCGCGGCCGCCTCCGGTTCACCAGCCACCGCGACTTCCAGCGCGCGTTCGAGCGTGCCCTGCGCCGCGCCGAGGTCCCCATGGCCTACTCGGCCGGCTTCACCCCGCACCCCAAGGTGTCCTACGCCAACGCGGCACCGACCGGCACGGGCAGCGAGGCCGAGTACCTGGAGATCCAGCTCGCCGAACACCGCGACCCGGAACAGCTCCGGGAACTGCTCGACGTCTCACTGCCGGACGGCCTCGACATCATCGAGGCGGTCGAGGCCCGCACCACCGGCCTCGCCGACCGGCTCCAGGCGTCGGTCTGGCAGCTCCGCCTCGACGAGGTCGACCCCGAGACCGCGGCACGGGCCGTCGAGACGTTCCTCGCCGCGCAAGAAGTGCAGGTCCAGCGCCGTACGAAGAACGGCGTACGGTCCTTCGACGCCCGGGCCGCGGTGGCCCGGCTGGAGACCGAGGACTGCCGGGGCGATAGGCCCGACGGTCGTGCCTGTGCGATACTGCGGCTGGTTGTTCGGCATGCGACACCCGCCGTACGACCCGACGACGTCCTGTCCGGCCTCCGAGCTACGGCCGACCTGGCGCCGCCGGTCCCGGTAGCGGTGACCAGGCTGGCGCAGGGGCTGCTCGATGAGGAGACCGGCGCGGTGACCGACCCGCTGGCGCCCGACCGCGACGCTGCCACGCCCGCCCCCTCCACGGCCGCCGGGCTGACCGCCGCGACGGCACGAAGCGGGAGCGCCCCGGCACATTCCGGGGACGGCACTGCGTAGGACCGCCGTCGACGCGTCGCCGGTCCACCAGGGAGCCACCCCGGTGCGGCAGACGCACTGACCAGCAGACTTTCGCCGGTCCCGGCCACGGGCCCGGCGAGTGACACGACAGCTCCCGTGCGGCGCCCGCGCCCCGGACGGCGGAGCCGCGCTCATCACGCGGCCCGCCCCGGAGTCCGGCGCGGCCCCCGGGAGCGTGACGGGAGAACCGCCCGCATGCTCGAATCCACTGAGCCCACCGAGGGCGCGCGGTCCGCCGACCGCCCCGCCGATACCC
>NZ_JCANQV010000383.1:0-4565 GCF_059553635.1 Candidatus Streptomyces philanthi | reverse complement strand
GGTCGGCGCCGACGGTCGCCGAACGGGCGACGGGCAGCCCCAGCTCGGCGGCCTTGGCGGCGGCCTCGGTGTCGAGGTCGTACACGACCTCCATGTGGTCCGAGACGAAGCCGATGGGGGCCATCACGACGGCCGGGACGCCGGCGCCGTGCAGCTCCTCCAGGTGGTCGCAGATGTCGGGCTCCAGCCAGGGGATGTGCGGGGCGCCGCTGCGGGACTGGTAGACGAGCCGCCAGGGGCGGTCCACGCCGGTCTCCTCGCGCACCGCGTCGGCGATCACCTGTGCCACGTCCAGGTGCTGGGCGACGTAGGCGCCGCCCTGCCCGTCCCGGGTGTGGTCCTCGGGGCGGCCGGAGGTGTCGGCGGCGGAGGTGGGGATGGAGTGGGTGGTGAAGGCGAGGTGGGCGCCGTCGCGGACGGCGGCGGGCAGCGAGGCCAGGGCGGTGAGCACCCCCTCGGTCATCGGGCCGATGAAGCCGGGGTGGTTGAAGTAGTGCCGCAGTTTGTCGACCCGCGGGACGGGCAGGCCCTCGGCGCCGAGGGCGGCGAGCGCCTCGGCGAGGTTCTCGCGGTACTGGCGGCAGCCCGAGTACGAGGCGTAGGCGCTGGTGGCGAGGACGGCGATGCGGCGGTGGCCGTCGCGCACCATGGCGCGCAGGGTGTCCGTGAGGTAGGGGGCCCAGTTGCGGTTGCCCCAGTAGACCGGCAGGTCCAGGCCGTGTACGGCGAAGTCCTCGCGCAGTGCCTCCAGCAGCCGCCTGTTCTGGGCGTTGATGGGGCTGACGCCGCCGAAGCGGAAGTAGTGCTGCCCGACCTCTTCCAGGCGCTCGCGCGGGATGCCCCGGCCGCGGGTGACGTTCTCCAGGAAGGGGACGACGTCGTCGGGGCCCTCGGGTCCGCCGAAGGAGAGCAGCAGCAGGGCGTCGTAGGGGCGGGGATCGCACTGTTCGGGCATGTCCCCGATCCTGCCACTCCCTGCCGCCGGGGCGCGGGCGGGGCCGGGCGCCCCGGCGCGGACGGGCGCGTGCGCCGGGCACGTGGTGCGTGGGAGTGCCGGGCGGCGTGCGGATGTCTTATGCGGCCGGAAACCCGGAGGCGCGCGCTCCCTCCCGGCCCGTAAGCTGTATCGGCCTCCAACATTACTTACCGATCATCGGTCCTCACCCGGCGGAGCACCTCCTTGCCCAGTTCGTACCGCGCCATCTTCGGCAGCCCCGGCACCAAGTCGTTCTCCGCCGCCGGGCTCCTGGGGCGGATGCCGTTGTCGATGATGGGCATCGGTGTCGTCACGATGGTCTCCCAGCTGACCGGCCGCTACGGGCTGGCCGGCGCGCTGTCGGCGACGCTCGCCCTGTCCTCGGCGGTCCTGGGCCCGCAGATCTCGCGGCTGGTGGACCGCAAGGGCCAGCGCGCCGTGCTGCGGCCCGCGACGCTGGTCGCCCTCGCGGCGGTCGCCGGGCTCCTGCTGAGCGCCCAGCGGCGCTGGCCGGACTGGACGCTGTTCGCGTTCGCTGCGGGCGCGGGCTGTGTACCGAGCGTCGGCTCGATGATCAGGGCGCGCTGGGCGGAGCTGTTCCGCGGCTCCCCCCGCGAGCTGCACACCGCGTACTCGTGGGAGTCGATCGTCGACGAGACGTGCTTCATCGTCGGCCCGATCCTGTCGATCGGGCTGTCCACGGCGTGGTTCCCGGAGGCCGGGCCGATGCTGGCCGCCGTCTTTCTGGCGGTGGGGGTGTTCTGGCTGACCGCGCAGCGTTCGACGGAGCCGGTGCCGCATCCGCGTGACCCGCAGTCCAAGGGGTCGGCCCTGCGTTCCAAGGGGCTCCAGGTCCTGGTGACGACGTTCGTGGCGACCGGGGCGATCTTCGGAGCCATCGACGTGGTGACCGTCGCGTTCGCCGAGGAGCGCGGGCACAAGGCGGCCGCCAGTCTGGTCCTGGCCGTCTACGCGCTCGGGTCGTGCCTGGCCGGCGCCGTCTTCGGGCTGCTCCACCTGAAGGGGCACCCCTCGCGCCGCTGGCTGGTGGGGGTGTGCGCGATGGCGGTGAGCATGGTGCCGCTGCTCCTGGTGGGGTCGCTGCCGTGGCTGGGGGCGGCGCTGTTCCTGGCCGGGCTGTCGATCGCGCCGACGATGGTGACGACGATGGCGCTGGTCGAGGAGCATGTCCCGCGGGCGCAGCTCACCGAGGGCATGACCTGGACGAGTACGGGGCTCGCGGTGGGCGTGGCGCTCGGCTCGTCGGCGGCGGGCACGGTGGTGGACGCCGCCGGTGCCGGCCGCGGCTACCTGGTGCCGTGCGTGGCGGGCGCGCTCGCCGCCCTGGTGGCGCTCGCCGGCTACCGGCGTCTGCGCCCCGGGGCCGTCACCCCCGCGGGCTCCGCCCCGGTGGCGGGCACCCCGGGTACGGGGCGGGACGTCCCGGAGACGACGGACGGGGCCACCCGCCCGGTGTGACATGCCGGGAACGCGACCTTCCACCCACTTCGACTTCTGTGATTCGCGTCACTCCGGCAGACCGCTGTCGTGGTGACTGGCATCATGCGGCTCTCAGCTCACACAACGGCGCCCCGGTTGCGGGGTGTTCGCGCGGAGGGAGGGGACGTCACCATGGCAGTCAGCACCACCGCCGGCGGCTCGGGAGGGCGCGGTACGGCGACGCGATGGCGCAACTGGTCCGGCAATGTCACCGCCCGTCCCGCCCGTGTCGTCGCCCCCTCCACCACCGAGGAGCTGGTGGCCGCCGTCCGCGCGGCCGCCGAGGACGGTCTGACCGTCAAGGCCGCCGGGACCGGGCACTCCTTCACCGCGGCCGCCGCCACCGACGGGGTACTGGTCCGGCCCGACCGGCTCACCGGCGTCCGCCGCATCGACCGCGCGGCCGGCACGGTCACCGTCGCCGCCGGGACCCCTCTCAAGGACCTCAACCGCCTCCTGGCCGCGCACGGGCTGTCGCTGACCAACATGGGCGACATCATGGAGCAGACCGTCTCGGGCGCCACCAGTACCGGCACCCACGGCACCGGACGGGACTCCGCCTCCCTCGCCGCCCAGGTCACCGCCCTCGAACTGGTCACCGCCGACGGCACCCGGCTGGCCTGCTCCGCCCGGCAGAACCCGGACGTGTTCGCCGCCGCCCGGCTCGGCCTGGGCGCGCTGGGCGTCGTCAGCGAGCTGACCTTCGCCGTGGAACCGGAGTTCCTGCTGACCGCCCGTGAGGAGCCGATGGGCTTCGACGAGGTGACCGACCGGTTCGACGAGCTGACCGCCGAGAACGAGCACTTCGAGTTCTTCTGGTTCCCCCACACCGGCAGCTGCAACACCAAGCGCAACAACCGCAGCCAGGGGCCCGCCGCTCCGCCCGGCGCCCTCAGCGGCTGGGTCGAGGACGAACTGCTGTCGAACGGCGTCTTCCAGGTCGCCTGCTCCGTCGGCCGCGCGGTGCCCGCCGCGGTACCGGCGCTCGCCAGGCTCTCCAGCCGCGCCCTGTCGGCCCGTACGTACACCGATGTCCCGTACAAGGTGTTCACCTCACCGCGCCGGGTGCGGTTCGTGGAGATGGAGTACGCGCTGCCGCGCCGGGCCGCGGTCGCGGCGCTGCGGGAGCTGAGGGCGCTGGTCGAACGGTCCGGTCTGCGGATCGGCTTCCCGGTGGAGGTGCGCTGCGCGCCCGCCGACGACATCCCGCTGTCCACCGCGTCCGGGCGCGACACCGTCTACCTGGCGGTGCACATGTACCGGGGGACGCCGTACGGGGCGTACTTCGCGGCCGCCGAGCGGATCATGACGGCGCACGAGGGGCGCCCGCACTGGGGCAAGCTGCACACCCGGGACGCGGAGTACCTCGCCGGGGTCTATCCCCGGTTCGCCGAGTTCACCGCGGTGCGCGACCGGCTCGATCCGGAGCGGCGGTTCGCCAACCGCTATCTGCGGCGGGTGCTGGGCGACTGACGGACGGCGGCCCCGGACCGGCCTCTGTGACGGGGCGGGCCGGGGCCGCCGGTGGCGCGTGGGGTCAGGGCGTGCCGGGGTCCGGGGCCTGCGGGTCGGCGGCGTCCTTGCCGCTGCCGGGGTCCTGGGTGCTCCCGCCGCCGTCGGAACCGGTGCCGGTACCGGTGTCGCCGCCCGCGGGACGGGTGGGGTCCGGGGTCGGCCCGGGGTCCGGGGTCGTCCGGCCGCCGTCGGTCGGGTCGGGGGTCGGCGCGGTGGTGCCGTGGTCGGTGCCGCCGGTGCCCTGCTCCGTACCGCCGCTGCCGCTGCCGTCGCCGGTGGAGCCGGACGGGCCGGTGGAAGGGGTGTCGCGGTCGCCGCGGTCGTGGTCGGTTCCGGTGCCGGGCTGCTGTCCCGGGTCGGGTGTGGCGGGCGGGGCGGGGGTGTCGTCACGGGACGAGCCGCTGCCGACGTTGGCGATGTGCCCCCAGGTGGTGCCCTTGGTGCCGTCCGGGGTCTCACCGGTGAGGAGTTCGACGCCGGTGACCACACCCATGGACAGCACGAAGATCCCGAGCGCGCCGAGCGCCGCCCGCCGCCAGCCGCGCAGCCGGGTCCCGTACGTGGTGGTGACCTC
>NZ_JCANQV010000382.1:0-4569 GCF_059553635.1 Candidatus Streptomyces philanthi | reverse complement strand
CACCGACGCCACCGCCCTCGCCGACCGGCTCGGCGCCTGGCACGAGGGCGCCACCACCGACGGCTTCCACCTGCGGCCCGACGACCCCGGACGCGACCTCGCCCTCCTCGCCGACGCCGTCCCCCTCCTGCGCCGCCGCCCGCCCGGCGGCACCACCCTGCGCGAGCGCCTCGGCCTGCCGCGCCCCGCCAACCGCTACGCCGCCGCCCGGGAGGCATCGTGACGCGCACCACCCCCGCCCCCGCCCGCCGGCAGATCCATCTGGCGGCCCACTTCCCCGGCGTCAACAACACCACCGTCTGGGCCAGTGAGGGACCGCCCCTGCCGCCCCGCCAGGACCCCGCCCTCGGCAACCAGATCGCCTTCGACTCCTTCGTCCACCTCGCCCGCACCGCCGAACGCGGCCTGTTCGACTTCTTCTTCCTCGCCGAGGGGCTGCGGCTGCGCGAGCACAAGGGCCGCATCCACGACCTCGACGTGGTCGGCAGGCCCGAGTCGATCACGGTGCTCAACGCGCTGGCCGCGGTCACCGACCGGCTGGGCCTGGCCGCCACCGTCAACACCACCTTCAACGAGCCCTACGAACTGGCCCGCAGGTTCGCCACCCTCGACCACCTCAGCGGCGGCCGGGCCGCCTGGAACGTCGTCACCAGCTCCGACGCGTTCACCGGCGAGAACTTCCGCCGCGGCGGCTACCTCGACCACGCCGACCGCTACACCCGCGCCGCCGAGTTCCTCACCACCGCCCGCGAGGTGTGGGACTCCTGGCCGGCCACAGCGCCCGGCCCCGCCCCGTTCTCCCACGCGGGCCGGCACTTCACGATCGGCGGCGAGGCCACCCTGCCGCACGGCCCGCAGGGCCATCCCGTCGTCATCCAGGCGGGCGATTCCCCCGAGGGCCGCGCCTTCGCCGCGTCCGCCGCGGACATCATCTTCACCCGGCACGCCGGCCTCGACGCCGGACGCGCCTTCTCCACCGACGTCAAGGACCGGCTGGCGGCGTACGGCAGGGAGCGCGACGACCTCAAGATCATGCCGGGGGTGACGTTCGTCCTCGGCGACACCGCGGCCGAGGCCCAGGAACGCGCCGTGGAGATCCGCCGGCAGCAGGTCACCCCGCAGAACGCGCTGCTCGCCGCGGAGCAGGTCTGGGGCGTCGACCTGTCCGCGTACGACCCGGACGGCCCGCTCCCGGCGATCGATCCCGACCCGGGCTCCCTGCTGGCCCAGGGCCGGGTCCGGCACGGCGACCCGCGCGCGGTCGCGGCCCGGTGGCGCGCGGTCGCCGAGGCCAAGGGGCTGTCGCTGCGGGAGACGGTGATCGAGATGACGGGCCGTCAGTCGTTCATCGGCACGCCCGGGGAGGTCGCCGCGCAGATGGACCACTTCGTCGCCGCCGGGGCCGCCGACGGCTTCATCCTCGTGCCGCACCGGACACCGGACGGCCTGGACGACTTCGTCGACCGGGTGGTGCCGCTGCTCCAGGAACGCGGCGTGTTCCGCACCGCGTACTCCGGACGCACCCTGCGTTCCCACCTGGGCCTGCCGCATCCCGCGCGTCCGGTATGGAAGGGTGAGGAGGCATGAGCGGCGAGCGGGAGTGGCGGCAGTGGCGGGAGCGGCGTGCCGCCTCGGCGTCCCGGCCCTACGGCCCCCTGGCCCTGACCGGCACCCACTGGCTCGCCGACCACCCCGACGGCGCGCTCCCCGCGCTGCCCGGCCGCTGGACGGCCCGGGACGACGCGGTCGTGCTGCGGGCCGGAGCGGGGGACGGTCTCGTCGTCGACGGTTCCGCGCTGGTCGGCGAGGTACGGCTCGGCGCCGACGACAGCCCGGAGAGCACCCGGGTCACCCACGGCGAACGCCACCTCCAGGTGCTGCGGCGCGAAGGGCTGTGGGCCGTCCGCGACATCGACCCCGGCTCCCCGGCGCGCCGGGCCTTCGCCGGGATCGACGCCTTCCCCTACGACGCGCGCTGGGTGCGGCCGGGCCTGTTCCGCCCGTACGCGCAGGGCCGCACCGTACGGGTGCGGGGCGCCGACGGGCGGCGGCGCGGTCTCGGGCTCGCCGGGGAGCTGGCCTTCACGCTGGAGGGCGACGAGCACACGCTCCAGGTCGCGGTGGAGGCGGACGGGTCGCTGTGGGCGGTGTTCGCCGACGCCACCAGCGGTACGGAGAGCTTCCGCTTCCGTTTCCTGCGCCCGCCCGCGCCCGCCGAGGACGGCACCGTCCCCGTCGACCTCAACCGCGCGCTGCTGCCGCCGTGCGCCTTCGCCGACCATTACATATGCCCGTTCCCGCCGCCCGGCAACACCCTGCCGTTCGCGCTGCGGGCCGGTGAACGGAACCGCGTCGGCGGCTGATCCGTCCCACCGCGGACCGAGGGGGTCACGACCTCACCGCCGGCTCCGGTCCGGGGCCGGCGGTGAGGCGCACCCTCGTCCGGGCGGCCCCGATCCGGCGCACCACCGCGCGCAGACCTCTTGCGCTACGGGCACGGTGCGCCCAGACTCCCGACCAGCGCTTGTCAGGGGCACGCAAAAAACGACGCGTCGTCGTGCCCCTCGGCTGCGCCTCACGGGCCGCCCGCGCGCGGCCCCCGATCCCCCTCGGAGGAATCACGTGAGGAAGAGGAACGAGCGCACCACCCCCCGCAGCGGTGTACCGAGACGCATCCGGCTGCTCGCCGTGGCGTCCGGACTGGCCGCCCTCGGCGCCGTCGCCGTGCCGGCCGCCAACGCCCAGGACCCCGCCCCCGCACAGAAGTACAGCGCCGCCCAGCTCGCCGCCGCCGGTGACGCGGTACGCACCGCCGACGTCCCGGGCACCGCCTGGTACGCCGACCCGAAGACCCACACCCTTGTCGTCACCGCGGACAGCACCGTCTCGCAGGCCGACCTCTCCCGGATCGAACGGGCCGCGGGCGGCAACGCCGGCGCGCTGCGCGTCGAGCGCACCTCCGGCACCCTGCGCAAGCTCATCTCCGGCGGCGACGCCATCTACGCGCCCAGCTGGCGCTGCTCGCTCGGCTTCAACGTCCGCAGCGGCAGTACCTACTACTTCCTGACGGCGGGTCACTGCACCGACGGCAACCCGCCCTGGTACACCAACTCCTCGCACACCACCAGCATCGGCCCGACCGCCGGGTCCAGCTTCCCGGGCAACGACTACGGCCTGGTGAAGTACACCTCGTCGGTCCCGCACGAGGGCACGGTCGGCGGGGTGGACATCACCGGCGCCGGCAACCCGAGCGTCGGCCAGACCGTGACCCGCCGCGGCTCGACCACCGGCACCCACAGCGGCACGGTCACCGGGCTGAACGCCACCGTCAACTACGGCAACGGCGAGATCGTCTACGGTCTGATCCAGACCACCGTCTGCGCCGAGCCCGGCGACAGCGGCGGCCCGCTGTACTCCGGCGGCACCGCCCTCGGTCTGACCTCCGGCGGCAGCGGCGACTGCACCTCCGGCGGGACGACGTTCTTCCAGCCGGTCACCGAGGCGCTCAGCGCCTACGGCGTGAGCGTCTACTGACCCACCGCACCGGAAGCGCTCCGCGCATGCCGGGCCCCTGTCCGCCACCGGACGGGGGCCCGGCCCCGTCCCGGGCACGCCGGGAACGGCCGGAGAAGCGGGCATACCATGTGAATACCGGATGTTCCGGACGGTTGATCGACGGAGATCAGGGGGCCGAGATGCTCCAGGAACTGGTGGCGACCGGGGTGGGCCTGGGCTCGGCGGGCGCGCTGTACCTGCTCGCGGCGGCCCGGGTGGTCAAGCAGTACGAACGCGGTGTCGTCCTGCGGCTGGGCCGGCTCGCCTCGACGGTCAGGGGACCGGGATTCACCATGATCATCCCGGTGGTCGACCGGCTGCGGAAGGTCAACATGCAGATCGTCACGATGCCCATCCCCGCCCAGGAGGGCATCACCCGCGACAATGTCACCGTCCGGGTCGACGCCGTCGTCTACTTCAAGGTCGTCGACGCCGCCGAGGCGGTCGTCGCGGTCGAGGACTACCGCTTCGCCGTCCACCAGGTCGCCCAGACCTCCCTGCGCTCCATCATCGGCAAGAGCGACCTCGACGACCTGCTCTCCAACCGGGAGAAGCTCAACCAGGGCCTCGCGGTGATGATCGACAGCCCCGCGCTGGGCTGGGGCGTGCAGATCGACCGCGTCGAGATCAAGGACGTCTCGCTGCCGGAGACCATGAAACGGTCGATGGCGCGCCAGGCGGAGGCCACCCGCGACCGGCGGGCCCGCGTCATCAACGCCGACGCCGAGCTCCAGGCGTCGAAGAAGCTCGCCGAGGCGGCCCAGGTGATGTCCGACCAGCCCGCCGCCCTCCAACTGCGGCTGCTCCAGACCGTGGTGGCCGTCGCCGCCGAGAAGAACTCCACCCTTGTGCTGCCGTTCCCCGTCGAACTCCTGCGCTTCCTGGAACGCTCCGGTCTCCAGGCCCAGGCGCGGACGGACGAGGTCCGGGCGCGGACCACGGCCGCCGCGCCGGGGGACGGAAGCGCGGGCGCGGCGGAGGAGGCCGCGCCCGCGCCGTCCGGCTCGTCCGCCG
>NZ_JCANQV010000381.1:0-4573 GCF_059553635.1 Candidatus Streptomyces philanthi | reverse complement strand
CAGCTGACCGGCGCGGGGAACGCCGCCGTGGCGCTGGGCCTGGCGGCCGGTGTCTGCGCCCTGATCGGCCTGCGGGTGGCGAGCTACGACTACCCGTCGCGTTTCGTCCACATGACGGCCGGTGTCGCGCTGCCGCTGGCGCTCGCCGCGCCCGCCGTCCACCTCCTGGACCGCTTCCTGGTCTGACGTCCCACCCGCACCAGGGGAAACGGCCGCCGGAAGGGCGCACGCTCCTTCCGGCGGCCGTTTCCCGTCGGGAGTTTCCCCGGGTCGTTTAGGCTCGCCGGTGTGCGGGCGGGGGCCCGCGCACCGGTAAGGAAAGTCGACCGGCCGGACGTCCGGCCTCGTGCAGGGGGAATGATCCGGTGAAAGCACTGAGGGTGCTGCTGGTCCTGGTCATCGTCTTCGGCGGTCTGTTCGTGGCGGCGGACCGGTTCGCGGTGAACTTCGCCGAGGACAAGGCGGCCGACAAGATCCGCGCCGGTCAGGGCCTCGACCGGGCGCCGACCGTCGACATCCAGGGTTTCCCGTTCCTGACCCAGGTCATATCCGGCACCCTCGACGAGGTCGACGCCGAGATGAACGACCTCAAGGCCACCGCCGACGGCCACACCCTGCGCATCGACAAGCTGTCGGCCGCCTTCCACGACGTACGGCTGACCAGCGACTACTCCTCGATCGAGGGTGCCGCGCGGGCCACCGGCAGCGCCCACATCTCGTACGCGGCGCTGACCGAGGCCGCGGGCGGCAAGGTGCGGGTGCGCTACGCCGGGGAGAAGAACGGGCAGGCCCAGGTGAAGATCACCCCGAATGTCTCGCCGGACTTCCCGGTGCTGGGCTCGCTGGAGGTGACCGGCACGGTCACCACGGCCGGCGGGAACACGATCCGGCTCCAGGCCGACACGATCCCGGCGGTGTGCACCGCGATCCCCGCGTGCCGGGACCGGGTCCGCGCCCAGACCGACCACGAGTGGAAGCTGGACCGGCTGCCCGCCAACCTCAAGCTCGACAAGGTGACGGCGGACTCCTCCGGCGTCAAGATCTCCGCCTCCGGCACGGACGTCAAGCTCCACGGCTGACGTCACCCCGCGTCCACGGACCACCCCCCATGTCCGCTTCCTGAGACGCCGCGTCCCGTACGCCAGAACCCCGTGGCCAGGGCCGGTCCCGGGCCCCGTCCCCGGCCCGTCCCCCGCCCTTTCGTCCCGCACACCGGACATTTCCGTCTCATCATCCGACACACCGGTGACAGGGCGCACCGACCGTCCCTACGATCGGCCGCATGCAGAGCGCATTTTGCGGTCCCCGTTCCCGGGGACAGGCGGACCTCACCAAGCGGCGGGCAGTCGACCTGTGCCGCGTGGCCGCCATGCTCTGTCGTTCCTTCTGACGGGCCCCGACCGACCGGGCGACGGCCGCACCACGGCCTCCCCGCCCGCTCCCGTCGCCCCGGCCGTCGGCGGCCGCCCCCGATTCCCCCGCGCAGCGCCGCGTACGCAGGCCGCAGCGCGCCCCGGCGTACCCGCGCTCCACCGCACCCGCCCCCGCAACTGCCCCGGAGGAGAAGATCATGAGCCGTAGCGACGTCCTGGTGGACGCCGACTGGGTCGAGGCCCACCTCGACGACCCCAAGGTCGTCCTCGTCGAGGTCGACGAGGACACCTCCGCCTACGACAAGAACCACATCAAGAACGCCGTCCGCATCGACTGGCGCAAGGACCTCCAGGACCCGGTGCGCCGCGACTTCGTCGACCAGGCCGGCTTCGAGAAGCTGCTGTCGGAGAAGGGCATCGCCAACGACGACACCGTCGTCCTCTACGGCGGCAACAACAACTGGTTCGCGTCCTACGCCTACTGGTACTTCAAGCTCTACGGCCACGACGCCGTCAAGCTGCTCGACGGCGGCCGCAAGAAGTGGGAGCTGGACTCCCGCGACCTGGTCGACGGTTCCGAGGTCCCCGCCCGCCCCGCCACCACGTACCGGGCCAAGCCGCAGGACGTCTCGATCCGCGCCTTCCGTGACGACGTCGTCGCCGCCATCGGCACCACCAACCTCGTCGACGTCCGCTCCCCCGACGAGTTCAGCGGCAAGCTGCTCGCCCCCGCGCACCTGCCGCAGGAGCAGTCCCAGCGCCCCGGCCATGTGCCGAGCGCCCGCAACATCCCGTGGTCGAAGAACGCCAACGACGACGGCACCTTCAAGTCCGACGAGGAGCTGACGGCCCTCTACGAGGCCGAGCAGGTGGACCTGTCCAAGGACACCATCGCCTACTGCCGGATCGGCGAGCGCTCCGCGCTCACCTGGTTCGTGCTGCACGAGCTGCTCGACCAGCCCAACGTCAGGAACTACGACGGTTCCTGGACCGAGTACGGCTCGCTCGTCGGTGTCCCGATCGAGCTCGGCCCCGGCAAGTAAGCACGCCCCCGAAACCGCGAGGAAGTACCCCTTATGTGTGGAGCACAGGCCGGCGGCCCCGACGCCTCGACCATCAAGCCCGGTGAGACCACCATCCAGGGCAGCGTGACCCGCGACGGCGAGCCCGTCGCCGGGTACGTGCGGCTGCTGGACAGCACCGGCGAGTTCACCGCCGAGGTCCCCACCTCCGCGACCGGACAGTTCCGCTTCTACGCGGCCGAGGGCACCTGGACGCTGCGCGCCCTCGTCCCCGGCGCCACCGCCGACCGCACCGTCGTCGCCCAGCAGGGCGGCCTCGCCGAGGTCGCCATCGCCGTCTGACGGCGGCGGACCGCCGTACGGCCAAAGGGCCGCACCCCAGGGGTTGGACGCCTGCGGGGGTGCGGCCCTCCGCGCTGTGCGGTACGGCGCGCCGCCGGCTTCTTTCCACCGCGGCGCGGACTTAACGTGGAGGTATGCACGCGCCCCGCCGGCTGCCCCCGCAACGCCGCCGCCGCTGGTACTTCACGATGATGTCGGTCTGCATCGTCCTGTTCGTCCTGGCGTGGGGCGTCGTCCGGCTCTGGTCGGTCCCGGCGGCCGTGGCCCTGTGCCTGGTGGCCATGATCATCCCGCCGGTCGCCGCGATCGTCGCCAACCGGCGGGAGCCCGGCGAGCGCTGGTGGGACGAGAGCGGGGACCCGGAGTCCGACCGCTGGTGGCGCGAGCTCGACGAGCGCGACGACCACCGCTCGCCGTGACGGCGCCCGCCCGCTCAGTACACCAGCGCCTGCACACCGTCCGGCATGATCTCGCTGACGAAGACCTGCGCCCCGGCGATCCGCGCCCCCTCGATCAGGTCCTTCTGCTCGATGCCGCGGCGGGCCGCGCACTGGGTGCACACCGTGATCGTGCCGCCGCCCGCGAGGATGCCGTCGATCAGGTCCGGCAGCGGCGCGGAGTGCGGCAGGGAGAACTCCGCCGCCTTCCCCGGCAGCCCGAACCAGGCGGACTCCCCGGTCAGCCACAGCGACACCTCGACGCCGCTGGCCACCGCCACCGCCGCCACCGTGAACGCCTGCGAGCAGCGCTCGGGCCCGTCGGCCCCCGACGTCACCTTGATCACAAGTTTCTTCGCCATGGGCCCAGCGTAGAGGGGGCCGCGGGCCCGTCCGCCGGGGCGGGGAACCTCACAGCGCCGCCACCACGGGCGACGACTAGACTCGCAAGCGGTCCGTTACACCTCACTCCGCGCAAGGAGCGCCCTCGTGCTTGAGGCATTCTTCACCACCCTGCTCGTCCTGGTCGGCGTCGCCGTGATCGCCTTCGCCGGTCTGACCTGGAAGAAGCTGTACCAGGGCCAGCGCTGAGCCCCGCCCGCCACCGTCGTGGGAGCGGCCCGCGCGACCTTTCCCGTTCACTCCCTACAGATCGCCTGAGCTGATGATCGAGATCCCGTCCGACCTGAACCCGGCCCTCGTGCCCCTGGCCTTCCTCCTGGGCAACTGGGAGGGCGCGGGCGTCGCAGACTTCCCCGGTTCCGAGAAGTGCAACTTCGGCCAGGAGGTCACCTTCACCCACGACGGCCGTGACTTCCTGGAGTACACCTCGCACAGCTGGGTGCTCGACGGCGAGGGCAAGAAGGTCCGTCCGCTGGAGACCGAGAGCGGCTACTGGCGCGTCGACAAGGACCGCAAGGTCGAGGTCGTGATGATCCGCGACCAAGGCGTGGTGGAGATCTGGTACGGCGAGCTGGCCGACCAGAAGCCGCAGATCGACCTCGTCACCGACGCCGTCGCCCGCACCCCCGCGTCCGGCCCGTACAGCGGCGGCAAGCGGCTCTACGGCTACGTCAACAGCGACCTGATGTGGGTGGGCGAGAAGGCCACCCCCGAGGTGCCGCTGCGGCCCTACATGTCCGCGCACCTGAAGAAGGTCGTCGACCCGCGCGAGTGGGCCAAGGACCTCAAGGACCTGCCGGACGACGGCATCGCCTTCTTCAAGTGACGGACGCCGCCGGTACGACCGGCGGCCCTTGCACGAAGCGTCCCGCGGGGAAGTCCGGTGAGAGTCCGGCGCTGACCCGCAACGGTAAGCGGAGCACCCCTCCGTGAGCCCGACCGCCCGCGGCGGCGCGCACCCCACCCACTCGCCGCGGACTGCGAGGGGGCGCCACCG
>NZ_JCANQV010000380.1:0-4594 GCF_059553635.1 Candidatus Streptomyces philanthi | reverse complement strand
TCGGGGAACCCTACACGAGGGGGTGTGATGCATCAAACGCGCGCCCTGCGCCGATCGGTGGGGTAGTTTGCCGCCATGACGACGCATGCGCGCGTGCGACAGCACGCACTCGTACAGCAGTGGTGGCCCGCCTGACGGCGGCCGACCACCAGCGCATGCACGATCACGGCCGCCGCCTCGGCGGCCGTTCGCGTATCTCCATCCCGTAGCCGGCCGGCGAGGACGACCGGCGGTCCCGACAGACAGGGAGCCCATCCGGCCCGCAGGGCACACGGAGGGCTCACCACCGCAGGACGGGAGTGAGGACGAGATGGCGAGGACACGGATCTTCAGCGGCGTGAAGCCGACCGGGCATCTGACGCTGGGGAACTACCTTGGGGCGTTGCGCCGCTGGGCACAGGAGGACCAGCACCGCGCGGACGCGTTGTTCTGCGTGGTGGATCTGCACGCGCTGACCGTGGACCACGATCCGGCGCGGGTGCGAAGGCTGAGCCGCCAGGCCGCCACGCTGCTGCTGGCGGTGGGGCTCGATCCGGAGCGCTGCACGCTGTTCGTGCAGAGTCATGTGGACGAGCACGCGCGGCTTTCGTACCTGATGGAGTGCACGGCGTCGGACGGCGAGATGCGCCGGATGATCCAGTACAAGGAGAAGGCCGGGCGCGAGCAGGCCCGGGGCGGCAGCGTGCGGCTGTCGCTGCTGACGTATCCCGCGCTGATGGCCGCGGACATCCTGGCGTACGGGACGGACGAGGTGCCGGTCGGGGAGGACCAGGCGCAGCACCTGGAGCTGACGCGGGACCTGGCGGTGCGGTTCAACCAGCGGTACGGGCCGGTGTTCGTGGTGCCCAGGGCGACGCATCCGCGGGTGGCGGCGCGGGTGATGGATCTCCAGGAGCCCACGTCGAAGATGGGCAAGTCGCATGAGCGGACCTCGGGAACAGTGCATCTGCTGGACGACGCGGAGGTGGTGCGGCGCAAGGTGCTGCGCGCGGTGACGGACGGGCGCCGGGACGTGGTGTACGACCGGGAGGAGCGTCCGGGGGTGGCGAATCTGCTGGACGTGCTGGCGGCCTGTACCGGTGAGGAGCCCCAGCGGCTGGCCGAGACGTACGACTCGTACGGGGCGCTGAAGAAGGACACGGCGGAGGCGGTGGTGGAGATGTTGCGTCCGGTGCGGGAGCGGCATGCGGAGCTGGCCGCCGACCCCGGGTACGTCGACGGGGTCCTGCGGGCCGGGGCCGCGCGGGCACGGGAGATGGCGCGGCCGCGGGTGGACGCGGCGTACCGGGCGGTGGGGTTGATGCCGGCGGAGTGAGGAGGACGGTTCCCGGCGCCACGGGGGTGGCGCCGGGAACGGTACGAAAGCCTCGTGTGCCCCGGTCGTCAGCCGTTGCCGGAGGCCAGTTCGCGGCTGCGGTCGCGGGCCGCTTCCAGGGCCGCGATCAGGGCGGCGCGGACGCCGTGGTTCTCCAGTTCGCGGAGGGCGCTGATGGTGGTGCCGGCCGGGGAGGTGACGTTCTCGCGGAGGGTGACCGGGTGCTCACCGCTGTCGCGGAGCATCACGGCGGCGCCGACGGCGGCCTGGACGATCAGCTCATGGGCCTTGTCGCGGGGCAGGCCGAGCAGGATGCCGGCGTCGGTCATGGCCTCGACGAGGAAGTAGAAGTACGCGGGGCCGGAGCCGGAGAGGGCGGTGGCGGCGTCCTGCTGGGACTCCGGTACGCGCAGGGTCTTGCCGACGCCGGAGAAGATCTCCTCGGCGCGGGTGAGGTGGTCGTCGGTGGCGTGGGTGCCGGCGGAGATGACGGACATCGCCTCGTCGACCAGGGCGGGGGTGTTCGTCATGACCCTGACGACGGGCGTGCCGGCGGCGAGCCGCTGCTCGACGAAGGAGGTCGGGATGCCGGCCGCGCCGCTGATGACCAGGCGGTCGGCGGGTACGTGCGGTCCGAGCTCGTCCAGGAGGGTGCCCATGTCCTGCGGCTTGACGGTGAGGATCAAGGTGTCGGCGGCTTTGGCGGCCTCCGCGTTGCCGACCGCTTCGACGCCGTAGCGGGCGCGCAGGTCCTCGGCGCGTTCGGGGCGGCGGGCGGTGACCAGGAGCTCGGAGGGCGACCAGCCGCCGCGGATCATGCCACTGAGCAGGGCTTCGCCGATTTTTCCGGTGCCGAGGACGGCGACCTTCTGGGTCATGCTGCGGTTCACCTCGCCGAGGGGGCCTGGTCGGTACGCGGCCATCCTCGCACTCCGGGCGCGGGAGGGGCCGGGCGTTCCGAGGGGCGGGACGGCGGGCCGCGGGGCGGTCGTACGGGCGTCCTCGGGGGCGTTCTTCACCGACGTGACAAATGACGCAAAACCGACCAGAACCTATCGATCATCGACCATTCGCACATACATTTGCTCATCAGATACGCCCGGTCGCCGCAGAGCGGCCGCCGTACCCGGAGGCCGGAGGCCACCGGATGCCGTACGCGCCCCGTACTTCTTTCCCGGGCGCCCCCGTCCTCACTCCAGGAGTCAGCTCAGTGAACCGTCGGCCCCTCCGCTACTGCGGTGCGACCGCCGCCCTGTCCGTTGCCCTGCTGCTGTCCTCTTGCACGCCCGCTGCCACAGCGGTCGACGGGAAGGACGGTGCGAGCGGGGTGGGCGATCCGCTCTTCCCGAAGCTCGGCAACGGCGGCTACGACGTCAGCCACTACGGCCTCGACCTCGACTACGACGTCCCGAAGAAGCATCTGAAGGCGACCGCCGAGATCACCGCGCGCGCCGACGAGGACCTTCGCTCGTTCCAGCTCGACCTCCAGGGGCTGAAGGTCACCGGTGTGCGCGTCGACGGCGCGGACGCCTCGTTCTCGCGCAAGGGCCACAAGCTCACCGTCCGGCCCGCCGCCACGCTCAAGGAGGGCAAGACCTTCCGTACGACCGTCGACTACAGCGGTACGCCGGAGGAGATGACCGACGTCGACGGGTCGACGGAGGGCTGGGTCCCGACGGAGGGCGGCGGCGCGTTCGTGGCCGGTCAGCCGGCCGGGTCGATGACGTGGTTCCCGGGGAACAACCACCCCGGTGACAAGGCCGCGTACGACATACGGATCACCGTTCCCGAGGGCTACACGGGCATCGCCAACGGGGAGCTGCGCGAGCAGAAGACCGCCAAGGGGCGGACCACCTTCGACTGGCACAACAGCGACCCGATGGCGAGCTACCTGGCCACCGCCACCATCGGCAAGTTCGCCGTCACGACGTCCCGTACGCCCGAGGGGCTGCCGCTGTACTTCGCCGTCGCCAAGAAGGAGGCCGCGGCCAGCGAGAAGCCGCTGAAGCGGCTGCCGGAGATCATCCGGTGGGAGAGCAAGCTGTTCGGCCCGTACCCGTTCTCCTCGGCGGGCGCGGTGGTCGACCACACGCCGGAGCGTGTCGACTGGGGCGCGCTGGAGTCGCAGACCAAGCCGATCTACGCCGGTGCGCCGGACACCTCGACCGTGGTGCACGAGACCGCGCACCAGTGGTTCGGCAACTCGGTGACGCCGAAGACGTGGAAGGACACCTGGCTCAGCGAGGGGTTCGCGACCTACACCGAGTGGCTGTGGGAGGAGCACGAGGGCGGCCGTACGCCGCAGCAGCGGTTCGACGAGCTGTCGGAGGCGGACGAGGACGCCGATCACTGGGAGTTCCCGCCGGGCGACCCGGGCGGGCCGGAGAACGTGACCGCCACGCCGGTCTACGACCGTGGCGCGATGGTCGTCCACCAGCTGCGCAAGGCCGTCGGCGACCCGACGTTCTTCCGCATCCTCAAGGAGTGGCCCGCCGAGCACCGCTTCGGCAACGCCACCTCGAAGGACTTCATCAAGTTCTGCCAGGAACGGACGGACGAGGACCTGACCGACCTCTTCGACGACTGGCTGTACGGCGAGGGGCACCCGGGCTGGGAGTACTGAGGAGCACCGGGACGAATGCCGAGGGGCGCACGCGTGAGGCGTGCGCCCCTCGGCGTTTTCGGGCGCCGGGCGTGCGGTGCGTGGGTGGCCCACTTGTGCGGGCGCCCGCGTGGGCGCCCGCTCGTTACGGGCGGAGCGCCACCGTCAGGTCGAGGGCGTACGGCTCCTCCACGATGCCGTCGGGGAACTCCTCCAGAACGGCGGCGCGCTCGGCGGCCAGAACGGAGGCGGCGGCCTCCGGGTCCAGGACGGCGAGGTAGGAGCGGCTGCCGAGCATGGCGAGGTGGGTGTCCAGGGAGACCGTGCGGGTCCAGCGCAGGCGGTGGGTGAGCGGGCGCAGGCCGAGGCGGAGCGCGCGGAGGATGCCGGGGCTCTCCGGGGCGATGCCGGGGGCGTGGTAGCCGGGGAGCGCGCGGGCGAGGCGGGCCTCCTGCTCCGCCGCCCAGGCGACGTCCGGGTCGGGGACGTTCCACCACAGGGCGAGCGCGCCCCCGGGCCGCAGCACGCGCAGGGCCTCCGGGACCGAGCGGGCGGGCTCCGTCCAGTGCCAGGACTGCGCGTAGCAGACGAAGGCGAAGCCCGCGGTGTCGCGGAACGGCAGGGCGTCGCCGAGCGCGCGGACCAGGGGTACGCCGGGGTGCGTGGCGCGCAGTTCG
>NZ_JCANQV010000379.1:0-4606 GCF_059553635.1 Candidatus Streptomyces philanthi | reverse complement strand
GGCTGGACCCCCACCGCCACCGCCATCGACCCCGAGGACGCCCACCACGCCTACGTCGGCAACGGCTACCTCGGACAGCGCGTCCCGCCCCACGGCACCGGCTACGCCGCACCGGGCGGCGCCACCGGCTGGCCCCTCAAGACCCCCGCCTACGACGGCGCGTTCGTCTCCGGCCTCTACGCGAAGGGCCCCGCCTCCGTCGAGGGCCGGCAGGCCGTCGCCGCCCTCCCCACCTGGACCACGCTCGACGTCACCGCGGACGGCGCCCGCCCGCAGACCTTCTCCTCCGCCACCGCCCCCGGCCGGATCTCCCACTACCGCCAGACCCTCCACCTGCGCTGCGGCTTCGTCCGCACCTCCCTGACCTGGACCGCCGCCGACGGCCGTGTCACCGACCTGGTCTACGACGTGCTCGCCGACCGCGCCGACGCGCACACCGGCGCCGTACGGCTGCGGATGACGCCCCGCTGGAGCGGCACCGCCACCGTCACCGACACCCTCGACGGACGCGGCGCCCGCCGGATGCGGCAGACCGGCGGCGGCTCCCGGACCGGCGGCACCATCGACGTCACCTTCCGCACCGACGGCACGGGAACGGACGGCGCCGTCGCCTCCACCCTGCGCCCCGGCCCCGGCGTCCGCGCCACCGGTCCCGTACCGGCCGCGCGCCCCAGCGGCCTGACCCACCGGCAGCGCCTCACCTTCCCCGTCCGCGGTGGCCGGACGTACACGCTGGCCAAGTACGTCGGCGTGGACACCGCGCTGACCTCCCGCAGTCCCCGCGCGGCCGCGACCGCCGCGTCCCGCAGGGCCGCCGCCACCGGCTGGGACGCCCTCTTCGCCCGCCACACCGCCGCCTGGCGCGCCCTGTGGCGCAGCGACATCGAGATCAAGGGCCGCGGGCAGCGCGCTCTGCGCGACCAGGTCCGCTCGGCGCAGTACGGGCTGCTCGCCAACACCCGCGCCGGCAGCGCCAACAGTCTCGCGCCCACCGGCCTGACCAGCGACAACTACGCCGGGGAGATCTTCTGGGACGCGGAGACCTGGATGTACCCGGGCCTGCTCGCCACCCACCCCGACCTCGCCAGGGCGGTCGTCGACTACCGCTACCGCACCCGCGAGGGCGCCCGCGCCAACGCCCGCAGGCTCGGGTACGACGGCCTGTTCTACTCCTGGACCAGCGGCGCCAAGGGCGACCTGGGGAGCGAGTGCCACAGCTGGGACCCGCCGCACTGCCTGACCCAGAACCACCTCATGGGGGACATCGCGCTCGCCACCTGGCAGTACTACCTCGCCACCAAGGACACCGCCTGGCTCACGGAGCGCGGCTGGCCCGTCCTCAAGGGCATCGCCGAGTTCTGGGCCTCCCGCGCCACCCGCAACGCCGACGGCAGCTACTCGGTCAAGAACATCGCGGGCCCCGACGAGTACAGCAACGGCGTCGACGACGGCGTCTTCACCAACGCGGGCGCCGCCACCGCCCTGCGCACCGCCACCCGCGCCGCCGCCCTCGTGGGCGCCAAGGCCCCCGCCGCCTGGACGACCGTCGCGGACAGGCTCCGTATCCCCTACGACGCGAAGACCGGGGTGTTCCAGCAGTACGCCGGCTACCGGGGCACCACCATCAAGCAGGCCGACACCGTGCTGCTGATGTACCCCCTGGAGTGGCCGATGACGAAGGAGCAGGCCGCCGCCACCCTCGACCACTACGCCGCGCGCACCGACCCCGACGGCCCCGCCATGACCGACTCGGTGCACGCCGTCGACGCGGCCGGCATCGGGGAGCCCGGCTGCGTGACGTACACCTATATGCGGCGGGCGGTCGAACCGTTCGTCCGGGGGCCGTTCGCGCTGTTCTCCGAGGCGCGCGGGGAGAAGGCCGGGGCCCAGGACCCGCTCTCCGGGCGGCCCGCCCAGGACTTCCTCACCGGCAAGGGCGGCTTCCTCCAGACCTTCACCCACGGCCTGACCGGGCTGCGACTGCGCGAGGACCGGTTGCGCCTCGACCCGACGCTGCCGCCCCAGCTCTCCGCCGGGGTCGCCCTGCGCGGCCTCCACTGGCAGGGACGCACCTACGACATCGCCCTCGGGGCCTCCCACACCACCGTGACGCTCACCTCCGGCGCCCCTCTGCGGCTCGACACCCCCGAGGGCGAGAAGGTCGTGAGCCGGGGCGTGCCCGCCGTCCTCAAGACCCGCCGGCCCGACCTCGCGCCCACGGGCAACGCGGCCCGGTGCGCGCCCGCCGGCGCCTCCTCCGAGGAACCCGGCATGTACGCGGAGGCCGCCGTCGACGGCAACGCCACCACCGCCTGGGTGCCCGACGCCGCGACCGGCACTCTCACCGTCGACCTCGGCCGCACCGTCCGCGTCGGCGACATCACCCCGCACTGGACCGCGACCCGCCCGCTCTCCCACCGGATCGACGTCTCCGAGGACGGCAGGACCTGGTACGGCACCGGCTACGCGGGCCGTACCCCCGCCCGGTACGTCCGGGTCACCGTGCACGGCGACCCGGCCCCGGGGCCCGACGGGAAGCCGCGGCCCCGCCCCGGGATCACGGAGCTGACCGTCCAGAGGGCGGACGACTGACCCCCCGGCCGGCCGGTGCGGACGGACGGAGCGTCCGCCCCGGCCGGCCGCCGTGTTGCGGCGGGATGAAATCCGCGTAGCACGGTGTTGCAGCCTTCCGACAGCAGTTCGAGGTGCGGGAGGCATCGGGTGGCGGGGACCGACGGGACACAGGAGGGCTGGGCGCGGCGGCTGCTGCGTGAGTGCTGGCGGTTCAGGAAGGACGTCCTGCTCGCCCTCGGTGCGTCGCTCGCAGGCATGGCCGTGATGGCCTTCGTCCCGCTGATCCCCAAGCTGATCATCGACGACGTGATCGTCCGGCACGACCGGGCGCTCGCCCCCTGGGCCACCCTCATGATCGTCGCGGCGCTCGCCGTCTACGCCCTCACCTACGTCCGCCGCTACTACGGCGGACGCCTCGCGCTCGACGTCCAGCACACCCTGCGTACCCGGATGTACGACTCCCTGGCCCGCCTCGACGGACACCGCCAGGACGAACTGAGCACCGGCCAGGTCGTCGGCCGCGCCACCAGCGACCTCCAGCTCATCCAGGGCCTGCTGTTCATGGCCCCGATGATGATCGGGAACGTGCTGCTGTTCGTGCTCTCCCTGGTCGTGATGGCGGTGCTCTCCCCCCTCCTGACCGTCATCGCCCTCGCCGTCGCCCCCGCCCTGTGGTGGATAGCCCGCCGCAGCCGCACCCGCCTCTTCCCCGCCACCTGGTACGCCCAGAGCCAGGCCGCCGCGGTCGCCGGGGTCGTCGACGGCGCGGTCTCCGGCGTCCGGGTCGTCAAGGGCTTCGGCCAGGAGGAACAGGAGACCGGCAAGCTGCGCGAGGCGGGCCGCCGCCTGTACGCCGGGCGGCTGCGCACCGTACGCCTCAACGCCCGCTACACCCCCGCCCTCCAGGCCGTACCGGCCCTCGGACAGGTCGCGATGCTCGCCCTCGGCGGCTGGATGGCCACCAAGGGCCAGGTCACCCTCGGTACCTTCGTCGCGTTCTCCACCTACCTCGCCCAGCTCGTCGGCCCCGTCCGGATGCTGGCGATGATGCTCACCGTCGGCCAGCAGGCCCGCGCCGGCGTCGAGCGGGTCTACGAGCTGATCGACACCGAACCGGTCATCGCGGAACGCCCCGACGCCCACGAACTGCCCGCCGACGCCCCGGCCACCGTCGAGTTCGAGGACGTCACCTTCCGCTACGGCACCCCCGGCGCCGACGGGGAGAGCGCCGGCCGCCCGGTGCTGGACGGCTTCTCGCTGCGCATCGACCCTGGCGAGACCGTCGCCGTCGTCGGCACCTCCGGCAGCGGCAAGTCCACCGTCTCCCTGCTGCTGCCCCGCTTCTACGACGTCAGCGAAGGCCGCGTCCTCGTCGGCGGCCACGACGTCCGCGACCTCGGCCTGGAGTCGCTGCGCGCCGCCATCGGCCTGGTGCCCGAGAGCAGCTTCCTCTTCTCCGACGCGATACGCGACAACATCGCCTTCGGCCACCCGGAGGCCACCGACGAGCAGATACGCACCGCGGCCCGCCTCGCCCGCGCCGACGGCTTCATCGAGGCCCTGCCCGAGGGCTACGACACCCGCGTCGGCGAACAGGGCCTGACGCTCTCCGGCGGTCAGCGGCAGCGCATCGCCCTCGCCCGCGCGATCCTCACCGACCCCCGGCTGCTGGTCCTCGACGACGCCACCTCCGCCGTCGACGCCCGCGTCGAGCACGAGATCCACGAGGCGCTGCGCCAGGTGATGGCGGGCCGTACGACCCTGCTCATCGCCCACCGCGCCTCCACCCTGGCCCTCGCCGACCGCGTCGCGGTCCTCGACGGCGGCCGGCTCGTCGACATCGGCACCCAGGACGAGCTGGCGGCCCGCTGCCCGCTCTACCGCAGGCTGCTGACCGACCCGGACGAACTCGGCGGCGTCCCCCACGACCCCGCGGGCGAACTGGCGGGCGCCTTCGGCGGCGAGTGTGCCGCGACCGGCCTGCTGACACGGGAGACGGACGGCGTTCCGGCGCCCGGCGCGGCGACCCCGC
>NZ_JCANQV010000378.1:0-4625 GCF_059553635.1 Candidatus Streptomyces philanthi | reverse complement strand
GGCCCTGGACGCCGGTACGGTCCTCGGCCCGCCGCAGATCGGCCTGCTCGCCGCCCTCGGCCGCGGCACGGTCCGCGTCCGCCCCCGCCCCCGCGTCGTCGTACTGTCCACCGGCAGCGAACTCGTCCAGCCCGGCGAGGCGTTGGGCCCCGGTCAGATCCACGACTCCAACAGCTTCCAGCTCACCGCCGCCGCGCGGGACGCGGGCGCCCTCGCCTACCGCGTCGGCGCCGTCGCCGACGACGCGGCGACCCTGCGCGCCACGCTGGAGGACCAGCTGATCCGGGCCGACATCCTGGTGACCAGCGGCGGTGTCAGCGTCGGCGCGTACGACGTGGTCAAGGAGACGCTCTCCGAGATGTCCGCCGAGGACGGCGCGGTCGAGTTCCGCAAGGTCGCCATGCAGCCCGGCAAGCCCCAGGGCTTCGGCCTCATCGGCCCCGACCGCATCCCGCTGCTCGCCCTGCCCGGCAACCCCGTCAGCGCCTATGTCTCCTTCGAGATCTTCGTCCGCCCCGCCATCCGCGCCCTCATGGGCCTCACCGATGTCCACCGCCCCGTGACCCCCGCCCGCTGCACCGAGGCCGTCACCTCGTCGCCGAAGGGCCGCCGCCAGTTCCTGCGCGGCACCTACGACCCGCACGCCGGTACGGTCACCCCCGTCGGCGGCGCGGGCTCCCACCTCGTCCAGGCCCTCGCCCGTTCGAACGCGCTGATCACCGTCCCCGAGGACACCACCGAGGTCCCGGCGGGCGGCACCGTCGACATCGTCCTGCTCGGCTGAGGGCTGTCCCGCCAGGGGTGACGGGACAGCCCTTGGCGCCGGGCCGCCGGGGTCTTCAACCGCTGGTCCTTGAAGTCGGGTAAGTGCGCGTAGCCATGCGTAAGTGAGTGTCGTTGTCAGAGCGTGGATCTCACGGAATGGGCGAGGAAGCACGGTGTACATCCGCAGACCGCGTACCGCTGGTTCCGGACGCTACCGGTGCCGGCTCAGCGGGCCGGCCCGCGCACGATCCTCGTGTGGGGGGCAACGCCGCGCCCGGGGCAGCCGGCGGGCTGGGCCGTATGCCCGCGTCTCCTCACACGATCAGAAGGACGGCCTGGAGCGCCAGGCCGCCCGGCTGGCCCGGTGGGCTGCCGCCACGGGCCACCGGGTGGTGCGAGTGGAGTGCGAAAGCGCCTCCGCCTGGTCGTGCTGGACGACGGCGAGGCCGAGGGCGACCTGGTGCGGGACATGGCGGAGGTGCTGACCTCGTTCTGTGCCCGCCTGTACGGGCGCCGGTCGGCGAAGAACCGTGCCCGCAAGGCCCTGGAGGCCGCCAAGCGTGGCTGACCTCCGTCCGATCGATCCGCCGTTTGTTGCTCCCGGGCCGTCCGGTGTCGCGATCCGCACCAGCCTCAAGCACCTCACCAGCGAGGATGACAAGGTGTTGCGGCTGGTCGGCGCGCACCTCGGCTCCCTCGCCTCGAAAGATCTCAAGCGCAGGTGCGCTGACGGGCTGGAGCACTCCACGGACATGTGGGCCGAACGGAAGCGGGCCCTGACGCAAGAGTCGTCGTCGCGGTGGGCCGGGGCGATCACGAAGGCCAGCCATGATCAGTGGGCGCTCTCCCGCCGCGCTCAGCTCGCTCACATCCAAGGGCTGGAAGCCGGCATCAAGGCGATCGCACACCGGCGTCGGGGCGACGAGTGGGCCGACCGCGTCGGCGCGAACCGGGCGGTGACCTACCGCATCCATCACGACGCGGAGCGAGGCCGCTGGTATGTGACCGCGTCGTGGACGATCCCCCCGGCTCTGACCGTGCCCCTGGCCCAGGCCCGCACCGGTGGTCTGACCGGTGTGGACACCAACGCCGACCACCTGGCCGCCTGGCGGCTGGACCAGCACGGCAACCCGGTGGGTGAGCCGCGCCGCTTCTTCTACGACCTGTCCGGCAGCGCGGACCACCGGGACGCCCAAGTGCGGCACGCCCTCACCCGGCTCCTGCACTGGGCCGCACGGCACAACCTGTCCCTCGCGGTCGAAGACCTCGACTTCACTGCCGGGAAAACCCGGGAGAAACACGGCCGCCGCAAGCTCATCTCCGGCATGCCCACCGCCAAGCTACGCGCCCGGCTCGTCAGCATGGCCGCCGAACTCGGCATCACCATCGTGGCCGTCGACCCGGCGTACACCTCCCGCTGGGGCGCCGAGCACTGGCGGAAGCCCCTCACCTCGAAGACCCGCAAGACCACCCGCCACGACAGCGCCGCCGTGGCGATCGGACGACGCGCCCTCGGACACCGTATCCGGCGACGGACGGCACCGCCCCACGACGACCAGAGCGATCGTCGTGGGCATCGGACCGCCCCAGGCCGGACACGGCACCCGCGGACGTGAGGAACCCCGCCCCCGCGTTCCCGGACCACGCACAGGATGCGTGCCGCCCGGACGCGGAGCGAACGCGGGCGACCAGTGCATCCACAACCGTTCGGGATGCGCCAGATGTGCAGGTTCGGGTCCATGACTCACTCCTGCTCACTGATGACGAACGGTACGGTGTCGTCCCACACGCGGCAGCAGACCGGGAGAACGATGAGCAGCGGCCAGCACCACCTCACCCATCTCGACGCGGCGGGCGCGGCGCGGATGGTCGACGTCACCGGGAAGGACGTCACCGCCCGTACCGCCCGCGCCACCGGCCGCGTCCTGGTGTCCGAGCGGGTCGTGGCCCTGCTGCGCGGCGAGGGGGTCCCCAAGGGCGACGCCCTCGCCACCGCCCGCCTCGCCGGCATCATGGGCGCCAAACGCACCTCCGAGCTGATCCCGCTCTGCCACCCCCTCGCCCTCTCCGGCGTCACCGTCGACCTCGACGTCACCGACGACGCGGTGGAGATCACCGCCACCGTGCGCACCACCGACCGCACGGGCGTCGAGATGGAGGCGCTCACCGCGGTCTCCGTCGCCGCCCTCACCGTCATCGACATGGTCAAGGCCGTCGACAAGGCCGCCGTCGTCACCGACGTCCGCGTCGAGGAGAAGACCGGCGGGAAGTCCGGCGACTGGAGCCGCGCATGACCACCGGGCACGCACTGGTCGTCACGGCCTCGAACCGTGCCGCCGCCGGCGTCTACCCCGACCGCGGCGGCCCGCTGTGCGCCGAGGGCCTGACCGCCATGGGCTTCACCGTCGACGGACCGCGGGTCGTCCCGGACGGCGCCCCCGTCGAGGCGGCCCTGCGCGACGCCGTCGTCGGCGGCCGCTACGACGTGATCCTCACCACCGGCGGCACGGGCCTGTCGCCCACCGACCGCACCCCCGAGGCCACCCGCGCCGTCCTCGACCGTGAGATCCCCGGCATCCCCGAGGCGATCCGCGCCGCGGGCCTGGCCAAGGTGCCCACCGCGGCGCTCTCCCGCGGCCTCGCCGGCCTCGCCGGACGCACCCTGATCGTCAACCTCCCGGGCTCCACCGGCGGGGTCCGCGACGGCCTCGCGGTCCTCGCCGGCCTCCTGCCGCACGCCGTCGAGCAGATCCGCGGCGGCGACCACCCCCCGTCCGACGGGAGCCCCCGCTGAACGCCCCCTGGCCGGTCGTCCTCACCGAACAGGACATCGTCCTCCGGCCGATAAGACTGCGTGACCAGCGGCAATGGCGGGAGGTCAACCAGCGCAACCGCGACTGGCTGCGCCCCTGGGAGGCGACCGTCCCGCCGCCCCCGCCCGGCGTACCGGTGCCGCACCGCCCGACCTACCGCCAGATGGTCCGCCATCTGCGCGCCGAGGCACAGGCCGGGCGGATGCTGCCGTTCGTCGTCGAGTACCGCGGCCGGATCGCCGGGCAGCTGACGGTGGCGGGCATCACCTGGGGATCGATGTGCTCGGGCCACATCGGCTACTGGGTGGACAAGGAGGTCGCGGGCCGCGGTGTCATACCGACCGCCGTCGCCCTCGCCGTCGACCACTGCTTCCGCACGGTCGGGCTGCACCGCATCGAGGTCTGCATCCGCCCGGAGAACGCCCCGAGCCGCCGCGTCGTGGAGAAGCTGGGCTTCCGTGAGGAGGGCCTGCGTCCGCGCTATCTCCACATCGACGGCGCCTGGCGCGATCACGTCGTCTACGCGCTCACGGCCGAGGAGGTGCCGGAAGGGCTGCTCGACCGCTGGCGGAAGCGGGAACCCGGCACATCCCACAAATGAAATAGGTGTTCGAATTCCTCCACCATTTGGCCGCATTCACAGAGTGGCCATCTCAACAATCACAAAAAAAGTTCGAGATATCAGCCAGATCGTGCGACACACCGGCTCGATTGGCGGATCGCCCCGCGTAAACCCCTCTACCGTGTGAGGTGTGAGAAGCAGCGGCCTCATCTACGCAGTCATCGTCGGGGCCTGGGCTGCCTATTTGGTGCCGATGTGGCTCCGTAGGCAGGACGAGCTGAACGAAGCCCGTCCCACCGAGCGCTTCAGTACGGCCATCCGCCTCCTGTCCGGCCGGGCGGCCATGCAGCGCCGCTACGACAAGGAGCAGCGCGAGGCCCCGGCCGACGACCCCGGCGACGACTGCGACCCGGACCTGGCGGACGACCCCGCCGACGTCCCGCCCTTCCACGACGGCCCGGCGACCGACCCCCGCGGCCGGGGCG
>NZ_JCANQV010000377.1:0-4653 GCF_059553635.1 Candidatus Streptomyces philanthi | reverse complement strand
GGCACCGCACACCCCACCGTCAAGGCCGCCTGCGCCTTCTACGACGGCAGCGCGCTGACCGTCCACGGGCAGCGCAACGACCGCGTCAAGCAGGTCCAGTGCCTGCTCGCCAACCGCCGCTACCTGTCCTGGAACGACCTCACCGGCTACTTCGGCGACAAGACCCTCGCGGCCGTGAAGAAGTTCCAGAAGGCCCACCACCTCACCGCCAACGGCAAGGTCGACAAGAAGACCTGGCACGCCCTGTACCACGCCTGACCGTTCCGGGGAGCGGCAACCACCCCGGCCGTTGGGGGAGCGGCGGACCGTCCGCCGCTCCCCCTCTCCATGGCGGGCGTTCCACCGCCGTCACCGATGTCACTCTTTCCCGGCATGTCCGTCACAGCCGCTCAACAGCCGTCCTCCCGGGGCCACCCGGCGTCGTTGGCCGGACACGGGGTCAGCGATGACCGTGCCGTCCCCCGTACGGCTTCCCGAGGAGTGCGCAGAGATGACCGACCCGAGGCTCTGGTCCTACAAGGAGATCGCCGCACACATCCAGGTGCGGCCGGACACCGTCCGCTCGTACCGCAAACACGGGTTGCTGCCCGACCCCGACCTGGTCGAGGGCGGACGCCCCTACTGGTTCGCCGACACCGTGCGGTCCTGGGTCTCCCGCCGGCCCGGCCACCGCGGCGGACGGTGAGACGACGGGTTGAAACAACCGCCTCGCCCGATGGAGGATCAACAACGGTGCGACAGGAACCTGACACCGGCGACCCGCGGCGCGGACACCCGGTACACGACCGCCCCCCGGGCCGGGAGGGCGCCGTGCCACGCACCGGCGCCACGCCGTCGCCGCCGTGCCCGCAGTGCGGCAGCGCGATGGCCGGCTCGGCGAGCGACTGGTGGCGGTGCGCCTCCGCCCAGTGCCCCTACGAGATCCCCGACGACGCCTACCGCGTCTACGCGGAACTCTCCGCGCTCTTCGACACCTCCCCCGAGGCGTTCTTCGCCCGCGTCCGCAGCCACCGCGACGCGTCGCGGGTGCTGGAGCACTCCTGGCTGCTGTGACGGGGGCGTACGCGCCCCCTCGCCGGTTCAGGCGCGCGGCGGGGCCGTGGTGCCGCGGATCTCCAGGGACGGGACGACCAGTTGCCGTTCGGCGGTGCGGTCGGGGTGGTCCATGCGGGCGAGCAGGCACTGGGCGGCGCGGCGTCCCACGTCATGGCTGGCGTTGTTGACGGTGCTCAGCCATACGTGGCGGATGCGGGAGAGCGAGGTGTTGTCGCAGCCGATGACGGAGAGGTCGCCGGGGACGTCGAGGCCCAGCTCCTGCGCCGCCGAGAGGACGCCCACGGCGGTGATGTCGTTGAACGCGAAGACGGCCGTGGGGCGTTCGGCGGCGGTCCGGCCGCCGAGCAGGCGCACCGCCGCCCGGTAGCCGCCCTCCTCCGTGGCGTCGCCCGGTTCGGTGGACGCGGTGGCGCCCGGCCCGTGCGCCTCCATCGCGGCCTCGAAGCCGCGGCGGCGCAGCGCCCCGGCGCTGCCGAGGCCGGTGAGGTGGGCGATCCTGCGGTGGCCGAGGCCGAGAAGGTGCTCGGTGGCGAGCCGGGCGCCGCGTTCGTCGTCGTTGGCGATGGTGTCGACGTGCGGGAGGCATGGTTCGTGGGTGCCGGCGACGACGGTCGGCAGCCGTTCGGCGGCGGCCGCGAGGGCGGCGGTGTCGGGCAGGGAGCCGACGGCGACCAGGCCGTCCACCCGTAGTTCCACGAAGGCGCGGGTGAAGTCCTCGCCGGTGCGGCGGCTGAGCCGTCCGTCGGCCAGCAGCATCCGCAGGCCGTGGGCGTGCAGCACGGAGTTGAGGCCGTCGAGCAGTTCGACGAACCAGGGGTTGCGCATGTCGTTGAGGAGCACGCCGACGGTGTGCGTACGGCGGGCGACGAGGCTGCGGGCGGCCGCGTTGGGCCGGTAGCCCAGTTCCTCGATGGCCTCCAGGACGGCCTGCCGTTTGGCGTCGCTGACCCGCGGCGAGCCCTGGAGCACCAGGGAGACCAGCGACTTGGAGACGCCGGCGCGTTCGGCGACGCCGCGGATCGTCGGCGGGCGGCCCGCGTCCGGCCGTGCCGCGGGCTGCTCGTTGGACCGTTCCATGGAGGGAGATCCTTCCAGCGGGGCACGGAGCCGTCAAAGCGGCGGACGTATCGGATGTCTCTCCCGCACTTCGGGCGACCGAAGGGTTGACATACAGACATACGGACATGCAGGGTGCCCGGGACGGGCCGACGTTGGACCGTTCCAACGGCTACCCGTGCGGCTTGCCCCACCACTCCCTGAGAGGACCACAGGCATGAAGATCGGCCTGATCGGCACGGGACGCATCGGCGCGTTCCACGCCGAGACCCTGCGCAGCGTCCCCGCCGTCACGGACATCGTGGTCGCGGACGCGGACCCCTCCCGCGCCACCGCGCTCGCCGCCACCCTCGGCGTCCGGGCCGCCGACGGCATCGGGGAGCTGTACGCCGAGGGCCTCGACGGAGTGGTGATCACGGCCGCGACCAGCGCGCACGCCACCCTGATCCACCAGGCGCTGGACGCCGGGGTGCCGGTGTTCTGCGAGAAGCCGGTGGCGCTGGACGTGCCCGGCACCCGCGCCGTGGTCGAGCGGACCGAGAACGGCACGGTCCCGGTCCAGATCGGCTTCCAGCGGCGCTTCGACGCCGGTTACCGCGCCGCCCGCGAGGCGCTGCGCTCGGGCGAGCTGGGCTGGCTGCACACCCTGCGCGCCTGCACCAGCGACCAGTCGCCGCCCCCGGCCGCCTTCATCCCCACCTCGGGCGGACTGTTCCGCGACTGCTCCATCCACGACTTCGACATCATGCGCTGGCTCACCGGCCGCGAGGTGGTCTCGGTCTACGCCCAGGGCTCCAACCGGGGCGCGGACTTCTTCGCCGAGGGCGACGACGTCGACACCTGCGCGGCCCTGCTGCGGTTCGACGACGACACCCTGGCCACGGTCACCGCGACCCGCTACAACGGCGCGGGCCACGATGTCCGCCTGGAGGTCTGCGGCTCCCGGGACGCCCGGGTCGTCGGCCTCGACGACCGCGCCCCGCTGCCGTCCGCGGAGGCGGCGCTGTCCTGGCGCCGCGCCGAGGCGCCGTACGCCACGTTCATGGAGCGCTTCCGTAAGGCGTATGTGACGGAGCTGACCGCCTTCACGGAGGTCGCCGCCGGGCGGATGCCGAGCCCCTGCTCCCCCGCCGAGGCGCTGGAGGCGCTGTACGTGGCGGAGGCGTGCGACCGTTCGCGCCGTACGGGCGAGCCGGTCGCGGTCGCGGACATCCGCGGCGCGTGAGCGATCCCGGCGTCCTCCCGCTGCTGATCCTGCCGCTGGCCGCGCTGCTGGTGGGGGTCTCCAAGACCGCCGTCAGCGGCGTCGGCACGGTGAGCGTGGCGCTGTGCGCGGTCGCGCTGCCGGCCAAGGAGTCCACCGGTCTGCTGCTGCCGCTGCTGCTGGTCGGTGACGTCCTGGCGGTGCGCGCCTACGGGCGGCACGCGGACCTCCGCGCCCTGGTGCGGCTGCTGCCGTCGGTGGCGGCGGGCGTCGCGCTGGGCGCCGTGTTCATGGCGTGGACCGATGACACGGTGATGCCGCGGACCATCGGGGTGCTGCTGCTGGTGATGGCGGCGCACCAGGTGGTGCGGCGGTGGCGGGAGGGGCGGGGTGCCGCGTCGGGGGACAGCACCGGCCCCTCCCCCCTGCGTGCCCCGGTCTTCGGGCTGCTCGCCGGTTTCGGCACCATGGTGGCCAACGCGGGCGGGCCCGCGATGTCGCTCTATCTGCTCGCCTCGGGGTTCTCGGTGCTGGGGTTCCTGGGGACGGGCGCGTGGTTCTTCCTCGTCGTCAACCTCGTGAAGCTGCCGTTCAGTGTGGCGATGGGGCTGATCACGCCGCGGGTACTGGTGTGGGACGCGGTGCTGGCGGTGGCGGTGGTCGCCGGCGCGCTGCTGGGCCGGGCGCTGGTCGACCGGATCGACCGGGCCCTCTTCGAGCGGCTGGTGCTGGTCTTCACCGTTCCGGCGGCGCTGGCGCTGCTGCGCTGAGCGGCGCGGCGAGATCCAGCCGCCAGTCGCGGCAGCGCATGATCCGCCCCTCGGGGTACTCGATGTCGCACTCCCCGGCGAGCGTGAAGCCGGCCCGGCGGCAGACGGCGTGGGACGCGGTGTGGCCCACGGCGGGAAAGGCGTGGAGGAAGCGGTGGCGGCCCTCCGCCCGGGCTCGTGCGACCGTCTCGCGGGCCGCCGCCACCGCGATGCCGCGCCCCTGGTAGGCGGGGAGCACGACCCAGCCCGTCTCGTACACCGGGCCGCCGGGGAGCGGGCGTTCCCAGAAGCCGATCGATCCGACCGCGGGGCCGTCGGGGCCGAGCCGGATCATGAACATCCGTCCCGGGCCGTCGAGTTCCCGGTAGCGGCGGTGGCGGGCGGCGAGTCGCCGTTCCGTCTCCGGGCCGCCGAGGTGGGCGGTCATCGCGGGGGTGTTGGCGGCGCGCAGCAGGGCGAGGCCCTCCGCCACCCAGGGGGCGAGGTACGGGGCGGGTGCCGGGTTCGAGGACGTCATGGCGGCACGGTAGGGGCGGGCACTGACATCCGCCCGAGGGTCCCTGGTGT
>NZ_JCANQV010000376.1:0-4680 GCF_059553635.1 Candidatus Streptomyces philanthi | reverse complement strand
GGCGTGGACGGCCAGGGCGCCGGCGAGGGCGAGCCCGGTGCCCAGGACGGTGGTGGTGGCCTGGGGGGCGAGGGAACGCCCGTCGAACCAGTCCGGGAGATACGGGGCGGCGACGCCGAGGCCGACGGTGGGGACGAACAGCACCCACAGCACGGCGGTCATGGTGACCGGCTGCCGCCCGTGGTCCGGGGGCGCCTCGGTGCCGGAGCCGCGGAAGACCATCAGCCACAGGCGGGTGGCGTAGGCCGCGGTGAGGAAGGCGGTGAGCAGTCCCGCGACGAGGACGATCCACCCGGCGGTGCCGGGGACGCCGTGCGCCGTACCCGTGGTGGCGTGCTCGGCGGCGCCCAGCACGGCCTCCTTGGAGAAGAAGCCGGAGAACGGCGGGATCGCGGCGAGCGCGAGCAGGGCGACGGTGAACGTCCAGGCGGCGTCCGGGATCCGCCGGGCCAGGCCGCTCATCCGGGCCATGGCGGCCAGCGAGTTGGTGCCCGCGGCATGGATGATCACGCCGGCGCCGAGGAAGAGGAGGGCCTTGAACGCGCCGTGCGACAGCAGGTGGAAGACGGCGGCGCCGCGGTCGCCTACGGCCAGCGCGCCGGTCATGTAGCCGAGCTGGCCGACGGTCGAATAGGCCAGGACGCGTTTGATGTCGTCCTGGGCGAGCGCCGCGAGGGCGGAACCGACCATGGTGACGGCGGCCATCACGGCGAGCACGACGAGCGCGGCCGCGGAGGCGGCGAAGACGGGCAGGAGACGGGCGACGACATAGACACCGGCCGCCACCATCGTGGCGGCGTGGATCAGCGCCGAGACCGGTGTCGGGCCGGCCATCGCGTCGGGGAGCCAGGTGTGCAGCGGGAACTGCGCCGACTTCCCCGCGACGCCCGCCAGCAGGAGGAGGGCGATCAGCGTGGGGTGGTCGAGGCCGTCGCGGGTGACGGAGCCGAGGATGCCGGTGATGCGGAAGGTCCCGGTGTCGGCGGCGAGCGCGAAGATGCCGAAGAGGAAGGGGACATCACCGAGCTTGGTGACGAGGAACGCCTTGAGGGAGGCGGCGCGGGCGGCCTCGGTCTCCCAGTAGTGGCCGACGAGGAAGTACGAGCAGATGCCCATCACTTCCCAGCCGACCAGCAGCACCATCAGGTCGCCGGTGTAGACGACGAGCAGCATCGCGGAGGTGAACAGGGAGACCAGCGCGGCGTAGGAGGGGTAGCGCGGGTCCTCGCGCAGATAGCCGGTCGAGTAGATCTGCACACAGCTCGCGACGACCGCGACGAGCACGGCGATCAGCGCGGCGAAGCCGTCGATGTGCAGGGCGAGGTCGATGGGGACCGAGCCGGTCGGGGTGAGCCGGGTGGCCGCGTCGACGGGCGCTCCGCCGCCCTGCCGGACGGCCACGAGGACGGCGAGCACGGTCGCGGCGAGCGTCGGCAGTACGGCCAGCGGCTGGGTGAAACCGGGTGCCCGGCGGCCGAGGAGCAGGCCCGCGACGGCCCCGAGGAAGGGCAGCAGCGGGACGAGGACGGCGGTGGTCGGGAGCGTCACGCGGCGGCCTCCGCCCGGGTGTCCGACTGGGGGGATGTGCCGTCCGCCCCGTCGGGGTGTTCGGCGAGGTCGCGCAGCCGGTCGATGTCGGCGACACCGCGATTGCGGTGGACGAGCAGCACGATCGCCAGGCCGATGCCGATCTCGGCGGCGGCGATGGCGATGGTGAAGAGGGTGAGGGCCTGGCCGGCGTGCAGGGTGTCGCGCAGCCAGACGTCGAAGGCGACGAGGTTGAGGTTGACGGCGTTGAGCATCAGCTCGACGGACATCAGCACCAGGATCGCGTTGCGGCGGGCGAGCACGCCGTACAGCCCGGTGCAGAAGAGGAGGACGGCGAGGACGGCGGGGTAGACGAGATGCATCAGCGCTGTTCCTCCCGCTGGGCGGCGGCCGGGACGCCGTCGGCGGACGCCGCGTCACGCTTCTTCCGCGACAGGACGATCGCGCCCACCAGCGCGGCGAGCAGCAGCACGGACAGCGCCTCGAACGGCAGCACCCAGTACTGGAACAGGCTGCGTCCGGTCACCTCCGTACTGCCCTGGACGGTGTCGAGACGGATCCAGGTGGTCCGGAACGCGTCGGCGACCACCCACACGAGGGTGACGGCCGCCGCGCCGGCGACCAGCAGCGCGGCCCAGCGGTTGCCGGAGTCGGCGTCCGGCGACGGCCCGATGGGTGCCTTGGTGAGCATCAGCCCGAACAGCAGGAGGACGACGACGGAACCGACGTAGATCAGTACCTGTACCCAGGCGATGAACTCCGCCGTCAGCAGCAGGTACTCGACGGCGACCCCGCCGAGCGCGACGACCAGCCACAGCGCGGCGTGCACCAGTTGCCGGGTGGTGACGGTGACGACGGCCGCGCCGAGGGTGACAAGGCCGACGAGAAGGAAGACGATCTCGACCCCGGAGGGCGAGAGGAAGCCGTGGCCTGCGGCGGCGAGCGTCACGATGCCTCCCCGGGGGTCTGCGGTGGTTCCTGGTCCTGGCGGGCGGCCGCTTCCTGGGCGGCGAGCTTGTCCGCGGTCTTGCGGGCGGCCGCGATCTCCTTCGGTTCCTCGGCCGCGGGGTCGAGGGGCGGGGGCTCGGGCACCGTCCACATCCACTCGCGGAGCCTGTCGCGCTCATGCGTCAGTTCGCGGATGTCCGTCTCGGCGTACTCGAACTCCGGCGACCAGAAGAGGGCGTCGAACGGGCAGACCTCGACACAGATGCCGCAGTACATGCACAGCGCGAAGTCGATGGCGAAACGGTCGAGAACGTTGCGGCTGCGCTCGCGCCCGCCGGGGGTGGCCGCCGGCACCGTCTCCTTGTGGGAGTCGATGTAGATGCACCAGTCGGGGCACTCGCGGGCGCACAGCATGCAGACCGTGCAGTTCTCCTCGAACAGCCCGATGACGCCGCGGGTGCGCGGCGGGAGGTCGGGCTGGACGTCCGGGTACTGCGCGGTGACCGACCGTTTCGTCATCGTCCGCAGGGTGACGGCGAGGCCCTTGGCCAGCCCCGATCCCGGGCGGCCGGTCTTCTTCTCCGCAGGCACTTACGCGGTCACCACCTTGATGACGCCGGTGAGGGCGATCTGAGCGAGGGCGAGCGGGATCAGCACCGTCCAGGCGAGCTTCTGCAACTGGTCCTCGCGCAGCCGCGGGTAGGTCACCCGCAGCCAGATGACGACGAAGGCGAGTACCGCGGTCTTCAGCAGCGTCCACAGCCAGCCGAGGCCGTCCGCGCCGAACGGCCCGTGCCAGCCGCCGAGGAAGAGGACGGTGGTCAGCGCGCAGAGCACCACGATGCCCGCGTACTCGGCGAGCAGGAACAGCGCGAACCGCAGACCGGTGTACTCGGTGTACGAACCGAAGATGATCTCCGAGTCGGCGACCGGCATGTCGAACGGCGGCCGTTGCAGTTCGGCGAGCCCCGCGACGAAGAACACCACCCCGCCGACGAGCTGCCACGGCACCCACCACCAGTGGAAGGCGTCGAGGATGCCCGGCAGCGAGAGCGTCCCGGCCGCCATCGCGACGGAGGCCGCCGCGAGCAGCATCGGCAGTTCGTACGCGAGCAGCTGTGCCGCCGTCCGCAGGCCGCCGAGCAGCGAGAACTTGTTGGCCGACGCCCAGCCCGCCATGATCGAACCGAGGACGCCGACGCCCATCACCGCGAGCACGAAGAAGACACCCGCGTCGAGCGCCTGCCCGACCGCGTTGCCCGGCCCGACCGGGATCGCGACGAGGACCAGCAGATACGGCAGCAGTGCCACCGCGGGCGCGAGCTGGAAGACCCGCCGGTCGGCGCCGGCCGGGACGATGTCCTCCTTCTGCGCGAACTTCACCCCGTCGGCGACCAGCTGCGCCCACCCGTGGAAGCCACCCGCGTACATCGGCCCGAGCCGGCCCTGCATATGGGCCATCACCTTGTGCTCGGTCTGCCCGATCACCAGCGGAAGAACGAGAAACGCGGCGAAGATGGCGACGAGCCGCAGCCCGATGGCGAGAGCGTCACTCATGGGTGTCGCCTCCTGGCTCGTCGGACGGCTTCGATTTCGGCTCGGCGGACGGCCCAGGCTTCGGCTCGCGTTCGCCGGACGGCACGGAATCCGGTTCCGGTGCGGGTGCGGCCGTGGGTGCGGTGGCCGGCCCGGGGCCCGCTCCCGTTTCCGGGGCGGGCTTCGCCGTTTCCTCCTTCGCCCCTTCCTCCGTCTTCTCGTCCGTGGGCGCGAAGGCGGGACGGGCGTGGTGCCAGGGGGCGTCCGAGGATCGCGCGGGCCGTGGGGACCGCGGGGTCCGGGGTGCCTGTCCGGCCTTGGAGGACGACGAGCCCTCGGAGGGCTGCGGTGCACCTGAGGTCTGCTGTGCCCCGGAAGTCTTCGGCGTATCCGAGGTGCCCGACGCATCCGAGATGCCCGGCGTACCCGAAGCCCCCGACGTACCGGCCCCCCGGTCGGCCGACGGGGTCTCCCCCGCCGTCTCCCCGGCCACTTCCTTCTCCGCTGCCACGCGTTGGCTCGCCGAACCGGCGCTCGCCGACCGCATACGCCGGGCGGGACGCTCCGGCCGCGCCGGACGCCCGGCCCCCGCGGCACCGGCGCTCACAGCCCCGGCACCACCAGCACCAGCAGCACCACCCACCGTTC
>NZ_JCANQV010000375.1:0-4762 GCF_059553635.1 Candidatus Streptomyces philanthi | reverse complement strand
CGGCGATGCCCATCGCCTCGCGCAGGATGCGGGTCTTGCCCGAGCCCGCGCCGCCCTCGACGGTGAGGACCGCGCGGCCCTCCTCGCGGCCGGCCAGCAGGATCTCCCGCACCAGGGCCATCTCGCGGCCTCGGCCGCGCAGCGCGGGTGCCGACCGGGGTAAGGCCGGTCCGGTCAGATACGACATGTGCTTGCCCTCCCCCCTGGACCTCCGGTGCATCTCACCGGTTCCGACGCCCAGAGACACGCACTCAGCGAAATCCCCGCAAAAACCTACTACGTGCGCGGTTTTATTCCTCGCTCCAACAAGATCCCTTTGTCAGTGAGACCGGTCACGCCCGCCGGGTCCGGCCGTGCGGCGGGGTGCCCGCGCGGGGATTCGGCCGGAAAGCGGACCGGCCCCCGTCCGCGTGGGACGGAGGCCGGTCGGTGGTACGTCCGCGGGTGAGCGGTGGTCAGCGCTCCTCGACGGGGACGAAGTCCCGCTCGACGACGCCGGTGTAGATCTGGCGCGGGCGGCCGATGCGGGAGCCCGGCTCCTTGATCATCTCGTGCCACTGGGCGATCCAGCCGGGCAGCCGGCCGAGCGCGAACAGCACGGTGAACATCTCGGTCGGGAAGCCCATGGCCCGGTAGATGAGACCGGTGTAGAAGTCGACGTTCGGGTAGAGCTTGCGCGAGACGAAGTAGTCGTCGGAGAGCGCGTGCTCCTCCAGCTTGAGGGCGATGTCCAGCAGCTCGTCGGACTTGCCGAGCGCGGAGAGGACATCGTGCGCCGCCGCCTTGATGATCTTCGCGCGGGGGTCGAAGTTCTTGTAGACGCGGTGCCCGAAGCCCATGAGCTTCGCGCCGTCCTCCTTGTTCTTCACCTTGCGGATGAAGGCGTCGACGTCGCCGCCGTCGCGCTGGATGGACTCCAGCATCTCCAGCACCGCCTGGTTGGCGCCGCCGTGCAGGGGGCCCCACAGGGCGTTGATGCCGGCGGAGATCGAGGCGAAGAGGTTCGCCTGCGAGGAGCCGACCAGGCGGACCGTGGAGGTCGAGCAGTTCTGCTCGTGGTCCGCGTGCAGGATCAGCAGCTTGTCCAGGGCGCTGACCACGACCGGGTCCAGCTCGTAGTCGGCGGCCGGCACCGAGAACGTCATGCGCAGGAAGTTCTCGACGTACCCGAGGTCGTTGCTCGGGTAGACGACCGGGTGGCCGACCGACTTCTTGTACGCGTACGCCGCGATCGTCGGCAGCTTGGCCAGCAGCCGGATCGTGGAGATGTGGCGCTGGCGCTCGTCGAACGGGTTGTGGCTGTCCTGGTAGAACGTCGACAGCGCGCTGACCACGGACGACAGCATGGCCATCGGGTGGGCGTCGCGGGGGAAGCCGTCGAAGAAGCGCTTGACGTCCTCGTGCAGCAGCGTGTGGTAGGTGATGTCCTGCTGGAACGTGGCCAGCTGGTCCACGGTGGGCAGCTCACCGTTGATCAGGAGGTACGCGGTCTCCACGAACGTGCTGCGCTCGGCGAGCTGCTCGATCGGGTAACCGCGGTACCGCAGGATGCCCTGCTCACCATCGAGGTAGGTGATCGCGGACTTGTACGCCGCGGTGTTGCCGTAACCGGAGTCCAGGGTCACCAGACCGGTCTGGGCGCGCAGCTTCGACAGGTCGAAGCCCTTGTCGCCGACCGTGCTGTCGACGACCGGGTAGCTGTATTCGCCGTCCCCGTAACGCAGTACTACAGAGTTGTCGCTCACGTCATCCCTCACCGACGTTGTGCCTCTTCTTCGAGGTGCCCTGACTGCCTATACCTTCCCCCATTTGGACCTTGGATGTGCACTCGGGGTCGGCCATAGGGCCTCAAGGCGGCACTCAGTGCCGTCAAAGTGACCATCCTGCTCCCTTTCGCCCCGATTAGGGAAACCAGGGTCCCTTCATCTCACTCCACCGAGTCGGTGGGCGAGCGCCGTACACCGCCGACCGGCGGAAACCGTCCGCACGGCCTGCCCCAGCGCCCTGCGCGAACCCACCAGGACCACCAGCCGTTTCGCCCGGGTCACGGCGGTGTAGAGCAGATTGCGCTGGAGCATCATCCAGGCCCCCGTGGTGACCGGAATCACCACCGCCGGATACTCGCTGCCCTGGGACCGGTGGATGGTCACCGCGTAGGCATGTGCCAGTTCGTCCAGTTCGTCGAAGTCGTAGGGGACCTCCTCGTCCTCGTCGGTGAGCACCGTCAGCCGCTGCTCGTCGGTGTCCAGCGCGGTGACCACTCCGACCGTGCCGTTGAACACACCGTTGCGGCCTTTTTCGTAATTGTTCCTGATCTGAGTGACCTTGTCCCCCACACGGAAGACCCGGCCACCGAACCGCCGCTCGGGCAGACCGGGCCGGGCCGGGGTCACCGCCTGCTGGAGCAACCCGTTCAGCGTGCCCGCGCCCGCCGGGCCGCGGTGCATCGGCGCCAGCACCTGCACATCCCGCCGCGGGTCGAGACCGAACGTCGCCGGGATGCGCCGCGCCGCCACATCGACCGTCAGCCGCCCCGCCTCCTCGGTGTCCTCCTCCACGAACAGGAAGAAGTCCCGCAGCCCGGTCGTCAGCGGCGGCACCCCGGAATTGATGCGATGCGCGTTGGTCACCACACCGGACTCCTGGGCCTGCCGGAAGATCCGCGTCAGCCGCACCGACGGCACCGGCCCGCCCGTCGCGCCGCCCGCGCCCAGCAGATCGCGCAGCACCTCGCCCGCCCCCACCGACGGCAGCTGGTCCACGTCCCCGACGAACAGCAGGTGCGCGCCCGGCGGCACCGCCTTGACCAGCTTGTTCGCCAGCAGCAGATCCAGCATGGACGCCTCGTCGACCACCACCAGATCGGCGTCCAGCGGACGGTCCGCGTCGTACGCGGCGTCCCCGCCCGGCTTGAGCTCCAGCAGCCGGTGGACCGTGGACGCCTCCGCCCCCGTCAGCTCCGACAGCCGCTTGGCGGCCCGGCCGGTCGGCGCCGCCAGCACCACCTTCGCCTTCTTGGCCCGCGCCAGCTCGACCACCGACCGCACCGTGAAGGACTTGCCGCAGCCCGGCCCGCCCGTCAGCACCGCCACCTTCCGCGTCAGCGCCAACCGCACCGCCTCCTGCTGCTCCGGCGCCAGCTCGGCCCCCGTACGCCGCGCCAGCCACGCCAGCGCTCGGTCCCACGCCACGTCCTGGAACGCCGGCATCCGGTCCTCGTCCGTCCGCAGCAGCCGCGTCACCCGCCCGGCCAGGGACAGCTCCGCACGGTGGAACGGCACCAGGTAGACCGCCGTGATCTCCTCGCCGTCCGCCTCGCCCGGCACCTTCTCCCGGACCACGCCCTCCGGGTCGGCGGCCAGCTCGGCCAGGCAGTCGATGACCAGACCGGTGTCCACCTGGAGCAGCTTCACCGCGTCCGCGATCAGCCGCTCCTCCGGCAGATAGCAGTGCCCCTGGTCGGTGGCCTGCGACAGCGCGTACTGCAACCCGGCCCGTACGCGGTCCGGGCTGTCGTGCGGGATGCCGACGGCCTGCGCGACGCGGTCGGCGGTCAGGAAGCCGATGCCCCACACATCGGCGGCCAGCCGGTAGGGCCGGTTGCGGACGACGGAGATGGAGGCGTCGCCGTACTTCTTGTAGATCCGCACCGCGAGGGACGTCGAGACGCCCACCCCCTGGAGGAAGACCATCACCTCCTTGATGGCCTTCTGCTCCTCCCACGCCGCGCCGATCATCTTCGTCCGCTTCGGGCCCAGGCCCGGCACCTCGATCAGCCGCTCCGGCCGCTGCTCGATGACGTCGAGGGTCTCCACCCCGAAGTGCTCGGTGATGCGGTCGGCGATGCGCGGGCCGATGCCCTTGATCAGCCCGGACCCGAGGTAGCGGCGGATGCCCTGGACGGTGGCGGGCAGCACCGTGGTGTAGTTCTCCACCGTGAACTGCTTGCCGTACTGGGGATGGGAGCCCCAGCGGCCCTCCATCCGCAGCGACTCCCCCGGCTGCGCGCCGAGCAGCGCCCCCACGACGGTCAGCAGGTCGCCCGCGCCGCGTCCGGTGTCGACGCGGGCGACGGTGTAGCCGTTCTCCTCGTTGGCGTAGGTGATCCGCTCCAGGACGCCTTCCACCACGGTGGTGTTGACCATGCCCCGACCGTACCGCCGGGGTACGACACCGCTGAGCGGCGGTCAGAGCACGTGCGCCGCGTACCGGGCGACGACCTCGGCCAGCACCTTCGCGCCGTCCCGCGCCCACAGCGCCGGCGAGAAGATCTCCACCTCGTCGGCGCCCCGGTACCCGGCGGCCCGCACCCGCCGCCGGAACCACCGCAGGTCCACCGACCCGTCACCCAACTGCCCGCGCCCCAGCAGCACACCCTCGGGCAGCGGGGTCACCCAGTCCGCGAGCTGGAACAGCGCGATCCGCTCCCCGCCCGCCCGGTCGATCCCCGTGCCGACCGTGTCGTCCCACCACAGGTGGTACGTGTCCACGACGACGCCCACCCGCTCGGCGGGGAACCGCTCCGCCAGGTCGAGCGCCTGCGCCAGCGTGCTGACCACGCACCGGTCGGCGGCGTACATCGGGTGCAGCGGCTCGACGGCCAGCCGTACGCCCCGCTCGGCGGCGTACGGCGCGAGGACGCCCAGGGCGTCGGCGATCCGCTCCCGGGCGCCGCGCAGGTCCCGGCTGCCCGGGGGCAGCCCGCCGCAGACCAGGACCAGGGTGCCGGTGCCCAGGGCCGCGGCCTCGTCGACGGCGGCCC
>NZ_JCANQV010000374.1:0-4824 GCF_059553635.1 Candidatus Streptomyces philanthi | reverse complement strand
CCTGCGGGCCGCGGTCCTGCCCGGCCTGCTGCTGGTGGGTGGCGGCGCCCTGCTCGTCGCCGGGGCGACCATGCCGCCGCCGCTGTCCCTCCTCGCCGCCACGCTCGGCGCCGTCAGCAGCTTCTTCGGTGTGCTGCGCCTGAGCCACCGGCTGCTGCCGCCGATCGTCGGCGCCCTCGGCGTACCCGCCCGGCGCCTGTGCGGGACCGCGGGCCGGCTGGCGACGCAGCAACTGCGCCGCAACCCGGGACGTACGGGCGCCACCGGGGCGGCCCTGCTGCTCGGCGTCACGGTGATGGTCTCCGCCGTCACCGCGCTGGGCATCACCGGCAACTCCCTGGTCCCGCTGGTCTCCTCCCAGCAGCCGGGGGACTTCTCGGTCACCGCCAGGGACGACGGCAAGCTGCCGGCCGGGGCGGTCGCCGCACTGACCGGGGAACGCCGGCTGACCACCGCGCCCGTCCGTTCGGTCACGGCCGAGGTCGACGGCCGACGCACGGTACTGGTCACCGCGGCCCCCGGAGCGCTCCGGTCCACCGTGGACGGGATGGACCGGGCCAAGAACCTGCCGGACGACGCCGCGCTCACCACACTCGGTACCACGGGCGAGCACCGGGTGACGGTACCCGGCCACCCGGCGCGCACCCTGCGGTTCGCGGACGGCAGCAGCGGACTTCCGCTCGCACTGCAAGCGGACGCCGCGCTGTACGTGACGCCGGCGACCATGGACCGGCTGGCGCCGCGCGCGGCCGTCACCACGATGTGGGTCGGCCCGGCCGAGGGAACCGACCGGATCGGCGCCCGCCGGACCATGGACCGGGCCCTGGCCGGACACCCCGGCGTCAAGGTCACCGACACGACGGCACAGGCGGAGGAACTGCGCGCGCTGATCGACCGGATGATGCTGGTCACGATGGCCCTGCTCGGTTTCTCCGTGGCCATCGCCGGAATCGGGGTGGCGGCCACCCTGATGCTCGGCGTCAGCGAACGGTCCCGGGAGATCGGCATGCTGCGCGCGATCGGCATGTCCGGACAGCAACTACGACGGATGCTCACCCTGGAGGCCGTACTGCTGTCGCTCGCGGGAGCCCTGGTCGGCACCGCACTGGGCATCGGCTACGGGTGGGTCGCCGCGCGGTCGGTGACCTCAGCGGTGGGAACGGTGGGCGGGCCGCCCGTACTGCCGGTGGCCGCGGTGCTGGCGCTGACGGTCCTGATCGGGCTGGCGGCGGCGGTGCTGCCGGCCCGGCGGGTGCGGCGGATGACGATCGTGGCGGCGATGCGGACGGCGTAGCCGGACGGCGGCGGTACCGGCGCCCTGGTCCGACGGCCCGGGGAACGGCGGGGCGGGCGGTACCGGGACGACACCGGTACCGCCCGCCTCGTTTCCCTCAGTCGAACCAGCGCGCCCGCGCCAGCTCCTCCCCGCGGTCCGGTTCCTCCAGGAGGGCGGCGACCTCGAAGCGGCGGGGCCATTGGGCGGTGGCCCAGGCGAGGCCCGCGGCGACGCCCTCCAGGGTGGCGGCGTGCAGGGTGTGGTCGGGGGTCCAGCGCCAGTCGAGGGCGGTGGTGTCCGTGCCGTCGGTGACGAGGAGTTCCTCGTGCTCCAGGTAGGTGTCCGGGGTGCGGGGGCCCAGGAGGGAACGCACCGCCGGGGGGACGTCGCGGGGGACGCCGTCCGAGGTGATCTCGGCGCGTACGGCCTCGCTCAGGCGGCGTACCTGGAGCAGGTCCGCGAGTTCCGCGGCGCGGGCGGGGCGTACGGGGAGGAGGGCGAGGCCGTCGGCGAGGGGCATCAGGTCGGGGGCGTCGGCGACCACCGCGTCGGCGGCGTCCACCACGCGTACCGTGCCGTCGGTCACGGCCCGCAGCTCGTCGGGGAGGGTGACCCGGTCGGGGTCGAGGTCGGCCAACTCGCCGTAGAGGGCGTGGAGTTGGGTCGGTTCGACCTCGGCGTCCGGGTCCGCGAGGCGGCCGAGGAGTTCGGCCGCGCCGCCCGGCTCGTCCAGGAGGGCGGCGACGGAGGTGCGCACGCCCAGGGCCCGCAGCACCTCGGTGTCGGCGTCGCCGGCGTCGGCCGGTTCGTAGAGTCCGGCGAGCAGCGGGTCGCCGCCGGCGGCGCGCAGTCCCGCCGGGCGGCGGCCGTCGAGGACGGGGTGGCCGCGCAGCCACCACGCGGTGTAGGGGCGGACGGATTCCGTGGTGCCGTCGGGGAGGAGGACACGGACAGGGGTGGTGAGGGCGTCGCGCAGCGGGGGCTCGGAGAGCAGGGCGAGCGCCTGCGGCCAGGCGTCGTCGTCGACCAGGTCGAGGTCGCGTACGGCGATGAGTTCGGTGGCCACGGGCGGTACGGGCGAGTCGGGCAGGCCGTCGAGGACGTCCTCGCACCAGACGTCGACCGCGTCCAGCAGCCCGGCGTCGTCGGGCTCGGGGAAGTCGCCGTCGCGCGGCTCCAGCTCATCGGGGTCGAGGACCACGTCCGTGGCGCGGACCAGGGCGAACGCGGCCATCACCCCGACGGCGGTCAGCGGCTGCTCGCCCCAGCGCTCGACCCACTCCGTGTCGCAGGCGGCGAGTTCGCCCTCCCTGATGACCTGCTCGAACGGGCTGCCCGGGTAGACGAGTTCGCCGGCCGGGGCCAGTTCGCCGTCCTCGTCGGGCAGGGCCAGCGCGGCCAGCCACGGCTCGTCGCCGGGGGCGAGACCGGCGTCGCGGACGAGTCCGAGGACGGTCTCCGCCAGCTCCTCGGAGCCCAGCGGGGTGCCGGTCCCGGCGCCGTCCAGGTCCTCGAAGAGGTCGAAGGCGTCCTCGTCCGCCTCAAGGGAGTTGGCGACAGCCGCTCTGACCTGCGGCGTCGTCAGGACGGCACGGGGTGCTGCCGGGGTGGCGCCCAGTCTCTCCAACAGGGGGTGGACGGCATCCGGGTGGGCGACCTTGAGACCGAGGCGGGTGAGGGTGCGGTGCCGGGCGGCACTCTCCTCGTCGTCGGCCCGCTCGCCGGGCTGCGGCAGCAGCACCTGGCGCGGGCCGATGGTGGTCCGTACCGCGCCGTCGGCGTCCGGGCGACGCCCCGCCGCGCCCGCCAGCGGGACCGGGAGCCCGCTCAGCCGGTCCGGGTCGGTGCCGGCCAGCGCGTCGTACAGCCGCCACCACCAGTGGGGGGTGCGCTCGACGCCCGCGAGCCGGTCGACCATCTCGCCGAGCGGCACCCGCGCCACGCCCAGCGCCCGCAGTTCCGGGCGCCGTTCGAGGCCGGCGGGCAGCAGGTTCGGGAAGAGTTCCGCGAGGACGCCGACGGTCGCGGCGCCCGCGCCCTCCAGCACCTCGGCGTCCACCGGGCGCAGCGCGAACCGCGCCGCCTCCGGCGTCCCGTCGTCCCAGGCGTGTTCGTCGGGCCGCGCGCCGCCCTCGGGCGCTCCCGCGCTCGGCAGGAAGCGCACCCGCGGCAGCAGTTCCAGTACGCGCCGGCGCAGTGCGCCGTCGAGTGCGCCCTTGCCGAGCGGGCCGGGCACCAGGTCCAGGATGCCGGGCGACACCGGCTCCCACTCCCCGAGCAGCGTCGCGTACGCGGTGGCGGCGCGCTCCACCAGGAAATCGGCCAGCGGCCCCGACGCGACATGGCGACGGGTCGGCTCCAGCGGGAACGACGCGATGAGCAGCGCGGGCAGTCCCACCGGCTCGTCGGTCGGGGTCGGCGCGTGCAGCACGGGCGCCGTACCGGGCCGCACCGGCGCCCCCGCCTCGTCCACCGGCACCGCCCAGGTCACCGACCACACCGGGCGCAGCCGCTCCTCCACGGGCCGGTCGGCGAGCAGCGCCGCGTCCAGCGGGCCGCCGTCGCGCGCCACCCGCCAACGCGTCGCGCCGCGCTCACTGTCCTCGACGAGGACATGCCCGGCCTCCTCGCTACGCCGCAACTCCCGTACGTACTCGGGAGTTTCGACGACGACCTCGGCCAGTCCCGGCAGCGTCAGCAGCAGCGCCGCGTCGATGCCGGTGAGCAGCCGCTCAGCGAGGTCCTGCGCGGCGCCGTCCCGCAGCGGCAGCACCACGGCCGTGTCGTACCCCTCGGGCGCGGCACCCTCGGCGGGCAGCGGCAGCCGCAGCAGCGGTACGTGGCCGTCGCGGCGGCGCAGTTCGCCGCCGAGGCCGGGGCTGTGCGCGGCCGCCTGCTCCGCCATGGCGCGGGCCTCGGCCAGCGACCAGCGGACGCCGCCGGTACGGCCCACCAGCGCCGGTTCGTCGCTCACCGACAGCACGGCGGCGAAGCCGACACCGAACCGGCCGACCGCGCCGGACGCGACGCTCGCCTCCCGCTTCGCGGAGGCCCGCAGCGTGGACAGCGACTCGACGCCGGTGGCGTCGAGGGGCGCGCCGGTGTTGGAGGCGACGAGCACGGCGGGCGCGGTGCCGTCGGACGGATGGAGCGTCAGCCGCAGCCGCCCGGGGACACCGGCACGGGCCGCCGCGTCCGCAGCGTTCTGCGCCAGCTCGACGACGAGCCGGTCGCGGTAGCCGCCGAGCGCGAGATCCTCCTCCGCGTTGGCGTCCTCCCGGAACCGGGCCGGGGACGCGGCCCACGCGTCCAGCACTCCCCGCCGCAACCGGGCCGTTCCGAAGGGGTCGGCCCCTTCGTCCCCCTCGATCCCACCGCGCACCCACGCCTTACCCGTCACGTGTCCGTCTCCCTTGCCTGGTTCGGTCGGTGACCTTAGCCCGCCGGTCCCCATGGTGCCGTGTTGCGCCCGTGGCGCTGCGGCGGTGTTCGGGTGGGCCGCCGTGGGGGGGTGCCCGCCTGCGGCGGGCGGAGGGGGTTGTTGGGGT
>NZ_JCANQV010000373.1:0-4829 GCF_059553635.1 Candidatus Streptomyces philanthi | reverse complement strand
CGCGAGCGCGCACCCGCCCTCCAGCAGCAGCGCGAACACCGCGACGACGACCGCGCCCGCCACCACCTGCGGGGTGCTCGCCAGGTTGAAGCCCGCGGTGATGATGCGGCCCAGCCCGCCGCCGCCCACCAGCGCGGCCAGAGTGGCGGTGGCGACCAGCTGGACGGCGGCGATCCGCACCCCGGTCAGGACGAGCGGCAGCGCCAGCGGCACCTCGACCCGCCACACCAGCTGCCGGCCCGTCATGCCCATCCCCCGGGCAGCCCGCACCACGTCCCGGTCGACCTCCCGCATCCCGACATAGGCGTTGGTCAGCAGCGGCGGGATCGCGAAGAGCACCAGGGCGACGACGGTGGGCCAGGCGCCGTGCCGGCCCAGCGGGGTGAGCTGGAGCAGGACGAGGACGGCGAAGGTGGGGACGGCGCGGCCGGTGTTGGCGAGGTTGACGGCGAGGGCGCCGCCGCGCCCCAGGTGGCCGAGGACGAGCGCGACCGGCAGCGCGATCAGGCAGCCCGCGGCCAGGCAGCCGACGGTCAGCAGGGCGTGTTCGGTGAGCCGGTGCCAGACGCCGTCCTCGCCGGACCAGTGGGCGGCGGTGGTCAGCCAGGACCAGGTGGCGGTGAGCGTGGTCACGGGGGCCGCCCGGTGGCGGTGCGGGCGGTCATGCGGCCCGCTCCCCGGCGGCGCGTCCGGTCGCGGCCTTCCGGAGGCGTCCGCGCCGTGCCCGTTCGGCCCGGCGCCAGGGCGTCAGCACCCGTTCAAGACCGAGCAGCAGAACGTCACACGCGATCGCGATCAGTACGCACAGCACGGACGCGGTGAGGACCTGCGCCTTGAAGTAGGAGTTCATCCCGGCGTAGATGAGGTTGCCGAGGCCCCCGTGGCCGACGATCGCGCCGACCGTGGTGAGGGCGACCGCCGAGACGGTGGCGATCCGCAGACCGGCCATCACCGCGGGCAGCGCCAGCGGCAGTTCCACGGCCAGCAGCCGGCGCAGCGGCCCGTACCCCATGCCGCGCGCGGCCTCCCGGGTCTCCTCCGGTACGCCGTCCAGGCCCGCGAGGACGTTACGGACGAGAAGGGTGAGGGAGTAGAGGGTGAGACCGGCGATGACGAGGGTGGACGAGAGCCCGTAGAGCGGCAGCAGCAGCGAGAACATCGCCAGGGACGGGATGGTGTAGAGCACGGTGGTCAGCCCCAGCACGGGGCCGGACAGCCGACGGTAGCGGCGGGCCAGCAGCGCCAGCGGAACGGCGATCAGCAGCCCGAGCAGTACGGAGACCACCGTCAGACGGACATGTTCCAGCACCGCGTCGATCAGGATCTGGCGACGAGTGATCAGATAGTCGCCGCAGATCCATGCGTTACGGGCCAGGCAGTCGTCCGGCGGTGCGGTCACGGTACGAGTCCACCCCGGGCCGGGCGGGGTGGCGCGCGGGGCGCGTCCGATCGGGGGCGGGACGGAGGCGGCCGGAACGAGACCCCCTATACATGCCATATCTACTCCATATGTATAGTCACCGAAGCCCGTCCGCCCTGGGGCCCATCGAGGCACGACATCGCTGGCACACGCCGTTTCCGCAGGTCACGGACGCGTCCTCAGCTGTCGGCCGTCGAAAAGAGACCCCATGCCGAAGAAGTCGCCCACGGCACGCCGTACGTCCATAGCCGGCCTGGCACTGGCCGCCTCCCTGACCCTGGCCCTCAGCGGCTGCGCCTCGTACGACGTCACGGTCCCCGCCGACGCCCGCGCCGACGCCTCGGCCGACGGCAAGAACACCGGGAGCGGCGGCGGTGTCGACTGCCGCAAGGCCAAGTGCGTGGCGCTCACCTTCGACGCCGGGCCGAGCGAGAACACCCCCCGGCTGCTCGACATCCTCAAGAAGGAGAACGCGCACGCCACCTTCTTCATGCTCGGCAAGAACCACATCGCCGACCGCCCCGAGGGGGTGAAGGCCATCGCCGCCGGGGGCCACGAACTGGCCAACCACACCTGGTCGCACAAAATCCTGACCGAGACCGAACCCGCGGAGATCAAGAAGGAACTCTCCCGCGTCCAGGACGACGTCGAAAAGCTCACCGGCCGGAAGATGACGCTGATGCGCCCGCCCCAGGGCCGCACCGACAGCAAGGTCTCCGAGGTCAGCAAGGAACTCGGCCTCGCCCAGATCCTGTGGAGCGTCACCGCCAAGGACTACGAGACCACCGACTCCGACCTGATCACCCGCCGCGTCCTCGACCAGACCCGCCGCGACGGCATCATCCTGCTGCACGACATCTACAAGGGCACCGTCCCCGCCGTCCCCGGCATCCTCAAGGAACTCAAGAAGCGCGGCTACACCGTCGTGACGGTCTCCCAGCTCATGGCCCCCGCGAAGCCGGAACCGGGCATGGTCTACCGGCCCGAGAGCCCCGACGACTGACACCCTGCCGGGGGAACACCCCATACGCACGAAGCGCCCGTACGGAGGAGATCCGTACGGGCGCTTCCCCGTCCGCCGGGCGTCGCGCGCTCAGCCCCGCGCCGCCGCCTCCTGCTCGCCGTCGCGCTCACGGACCGCCGAGGAGGCCGGCGGGTGCGAGGCGCCCGCGCCGGGCTGCTGTTCCGGGGCGCCCGCGCCCGGCTTCGGCTTCGCCTTGGCCGGCTCCACGTCCTGCGGGAACGTCAGCTGCTTGCTCTGCCACTCCAGCGCCGGGACGACCTCGCGCCGCCAGGTCGCGAACTGGTGGCTGCCGCGCGGCAGGATGATCGAGTCCACGGTCATCGGCGGCTTCGCCGCGTGCAGGAACTTCATGGTGTCGGCGTAGCCCTCCTCGCCCTGCCGGCTGCTCGCCACCAGCGCCGAGACCTGCGGGGCGGGCAGATGCTTCAGCCGCCACAGCAGATCGTGCTCACGCTGCCGCTGCTCACCCTCGGGGCCGCTGCCGAAGAGGCTGCCGGTGGTGAGATCGTCCTTGATCGCGTAGTCGCCGGAGAGGGAGACCGCGGAGGTGTAGATCTTCGGGTTGCGCATCGCGAGCTGGAGCGAGCAGGTGCCGCCGGACGAGTACCCGAACGCGCCCCAGGCGCTGGGGTCGTGGCCGACCCGGTACGCCGACCGCATGGCGTCGGGGAGGTCCTTGGCGAAGAACGTCTCGGCCTGCGGCCCGTCCGGCACGTCCACGCACTCGGTGTCCCGCGGCGGCGCGATCGTCGGCCGCAGCATCACCATCACCGTGGGCTGCATGCGCCCCTGCGCGATCAGCTTTCCCGCGTTCTGCGGGATCTGGAGGTGCTGCGCGAGGTTCATGATCCCGCCCGGGTAGCCGCTGATGACGACCATGACGGGGAACCGCTGCCGGCGGAACTGCGGCTGGAAGTACTGCGGCGGCAGGTAGACGAAGGCCGGGTTGATCGCCCGTGACCTGCGGCCGACGATCCGTACCGACTCGACCTTGCCGACCTTGTCGGCGGGCCCCTGCGGCAGCCCGGTCACCCGGTCCAGGCCCTGCGGGCCGGCCGGCTGCACCAGCCCGCCCTTGAAGTCGCCGACGGTCGCGTACTTCCCGCCGGGCTCGGCGACCGCGACCGGCGCCTCCTCGTTGTTGCCCAGCAGCTCGTCCCAGGTGCCGTAGAACTCGAAGCTCGAATTCACCGCGAGCGCGAGCGCCGCGACGATCGACACCTGGGTGACCACGATGGCCCCGAGGCGCCCCAGCACGTTCCGCACGCCACGCCCCGACAACCGGGGCCACCACCAGACCGTCAGCGCCACAAGGGCCAACGCCAGGACGATCACCGTGATTTCGAGCGACAGACTGGTCAGCCCCATGCGCCCCACATCTCCCGTCACCCTCGCAGGGGTTCATCCCTACCGACGCATCTCACCGGTTCATCTCACCGGTCGCCGGCCGTCGGCCGCTGGAGAAACAACGCCGACAAGAACCAATGGTCACCGGGGAAGACGGGCGCTCATGACCATCGGATACCTGCGCGCGGGACTTCTTACCCAGCCCTTGCCTTTCCGTTTCCAGGACGTGATGTGTTCCGGGGCCTCCGGCCCGGTGCCGCACGGGCCGAAACGTCCCGGAAAGGGTGCACCACACGGCCCCGAGGTCCCACGGTGACGCCGGGGGTGGCCGCTACCCTTACGTAGATGTCCTGGTCAGGGACATGTCCGTACGTCCCGGACATACACCGCACCCCACCACATGCGAGAGAGGTCCGCCGATGGGCATTCGGAATCTGCTGCGCAACGCTTTCGGTCGCTCCAGGGCGTCCCGCAACGAGACCGCTGCCCCACCGAGCGGCACCCCGACCCCGGAACCGGCCACCGCCCCGGAGGCCGCCGCCGCCCCGGAACCGGCCACCATCCCGGAGGCCCGCGAGGAGGCCCTGCCGGGCCGGGCCGCTGAGAAGGACAGCGAGCGGGGCACTGAGCGGGGCACTGCGGCCGCCGAGGCTCATGAGGCCGGGGAGAAGACCGAGGGCCGGGAGAACCGGGCGGCGGAGACGCCCGAGAACTCCGCGACGGCGGAGAGCGTGGTGGCGCCGGAGAGCGTGGCGGCACCCGAGACGGCGGTGGCGTCGGAGGCCGTGGCGGCACCCGAGACCGCAGTGGCATCGGAAGCCGTGGTGTCCCCCGAGACCGTGGCGGCACCCGCGGGCGCGGGCGCGACCGCCTCGGGCGCCACGACGACCACCACCGGTCCGACCGCGTCCGGCACCGCGACGACGGCCACGGGCACCAGCGGCCCGACCGCTTCCGGCCCGACCGCTTCCGCTACCACGGCGACGGCCACGGGCCCGGCATCGTCCGGCTCCCCCGCCGCCTCGACCCCCTCTTCCT
>NZ_JCANQV010000372.1:0-4844 GCF_059553635.1 Candidatus Streptomyces philanthi | reverse complement strand
TGCGGTCAGGCGTCCAGCACCTGGTTCTCGCGCCGTACGACCGGGGGCTCGACGCTCCACGGGAAGTTGATCCAGTCGTCGGTGCGCTTCCACACGTACTCGCACTTCACCAGCGAGTGCGACTTCTCGTAGATCACCGCGCTGCGGACCTCGGCCACGGTGCCCTGGCAGAAGTCGTGCACCAGCTTGAGCGTCTTGCCGGTGTCGGCGACATCGTCGGCGATCAGGACCTTCTTGTCGGAGAAGTCGATCGCGTTGGGCACCGGCGCGAGCATCACCGGCATCTCCAGCGTCGTCCCGACGCCCGTGTAGAACTCCACGTTCACCAGGTGGATGTTCTTGCAGTCCAGCGCGTACGCCAGGCCGCCGGCGACGAAGACGCCGCCGCGCGCGATCGACAGCACGATGTCGGGCTCGAACCCGTCGTCCGCGATCGTCTGGGCCAGCTCGCGTATCGCCGTGCCGAACCGCTCGTAGGTCAGGTTCTCCCGTACGTCACTCACGTATCTCTCTCAGACCTTCTGTGTCTACGCCCTGACTCGCGCACGCCCCGGAGCCGGTGCCCCGCACCACGCGCCACACATCACGCGTCCTGGGACGCGTCTCGCACCGGACGCGGTGCGCTCACACCTGCGTCCGGTGGAAGTTCTTGAACGACCGCGACGGCGTCGGGCCGCGCTGCCCCTGGTAGCGGGATCCGTACCGCTCCGAACCGTAGGGGTGCTCCGCCGCCGAGGTCAGCCGGAACATGCACAGCTGCCCGATCTTCATCCCCGGCCACAGCTTGATCGGCAGCGTCGCGACATTGCTCAGCTCAAGCGTCACGTGCCCGCTGAACCCCGGGTCGATGAAGCCGGCGGTCGAGTGCGTCAGCAGCCCCAGCCGCCCCAGCGAGCTCTTGCCCTCCAGCCGGGAGGCGATGTCGTCCGGCAGCGAGATGACCTCGTACGTCGACGCCAGGACGAACTCACCGGGGTGCAGGATGAACGCGTCGTCACCCTCCGGCACGACCTCACGCGTCAGGTCGGCCTGCTCCGCCGCGGGGTCGATGTGCGGGTACCGGTGATTCTCGAACACCCGGAAATAGCGGTCGAGCCGCACGTCGATGCTCGACGGCTGCACCATCGACGCGTCGAAGGGATCAATACTCACCCGACCTGCGTCGATCTCGGCCCGGATGTCCTTGTCTGAGAGAAGCACGGGGACGAGGATACGCGCCCGCCGCACCCGGAACACATGACGATCATCCCGCGGGGGCGGCGCGGGGCGGTGGGGCGGCCCGGGGCGGGCGTTTGATCCCGTGGCGCGGGGCCGGTACTTCCGCTCCGGCTCCCACCCCTGCGGGCTCCTACGACAAGGGCCCGGCCCCCACTTGGGACCGGGCCCTCACCCGTCACTCCACTACCGTCTGCGCTGGCTCGCTAACGCTTGGCGCACTCCACCGGCACCGCGTTACGCAACCGGGCGCAGCGCGGGCAGCGCAGCAGCCGCCCAGGACCGAGCCGGTCAGTGGTCTGCATCGGGAACGAAGCGGTGCTGAACACGTGCCCTTCGGCACAACGGACGACGGTGCGCTCCATCAAGTCCTTCTCCCAACTGCGTGGACAACAAAAGCCACATTAGGGGATGAACTGGGCGCACACTCACGCGGCACTCCGACGCCCCACCGTACGCCTCAACTCCCGTACCCCGCACACGCATCCCACCCGGACGCCCACCCCGAAACGCACCACCGCTCACACCGGATACACCGGGAGCGAACCATGAGGTAGAGTGTGCGACGCTGCACCGCTTCCAGAATGAAGCGGTTCTACGCGGGTGTAGTTTAATGGTAGAACATGAGCTTCCCAAGCTCAGAGCGCGGGTTCGATTCCCGTCACCCGCTCCATGACGAAGGCCCAGGTCAACGACCTGGGCCTTGTTCGTTACCTAGACCTCTCGCGGGGCGGCGTGCCCTCCGCGTGCCCCATCTCACCGCAACGGCCAGGCAGGCGAGGGCCGGCGTCCCGCCCGCACCCGCGGAGTGAGCACCCATATCGGATCGCGAGACGCACTCTTCGCGGCCTGCACCACGCACCTGCCTCGAATGCGCGAATTCGCTTTCCCAAAGCAGGAGTTGGCTGCTAAGGCGAATCCTCGTAGCCGTGACTTCCCCACATGAGCCCGGCAAGGACGCCTCTATTGCCAGACTGACCGGAGGATGACGATGGACTGGCGAGAGGGAACGTGCTCAGCCGCGCGGGACACAGCTCCCGAACCCGCCAGGCCCTGATTCGACGTTGGAGACGCCTCGCATTGCCGCCGCCGGACTGGCTTAGTACTCCGGATTCACGTGGTGTTGAGCCGGTCCTCGAAGAAGAACGAGAACTGGTTCAGCGCCTTCTTCCAGTGTGCCGCGACGTGGTTGACGTCGCGCGCTTTGGGGGTGATCAGCTCGCGGACGGCGAGGTAGAGCACCTTGAGTGCGGCCTGCTCGGATGGGAAGTGACCCCGGTTGCGGGTCGCTTTCCGCAGCCGGGCGTTGATCGACTCGATGAGGTTCGTGGAGTAGACGACCTTCCTTATCTCGGGTGGGAAGGCCAGGTAGGGCGTGAATTCGCCCCATGCGGCCTGCCAGGTCCGTACGATCGCGGGATACTTCTGGCCCAGCTCGCCGGAGGCGAAGTCGGCCAGGGCCTGCTCGGCGGACTGCTCGGTCGGCGCGGTGTAGATGTCCTTCAACTCCGTGACCAGCCGGGCGTGATGCGCTTTGGAGGCGAACCTGAGCGACGCGCGGATCAGATGGATCACACACGTCTGGACCGTGGCCTTGGGCCAGGTCGCGGTGACCGCCTCGGGCAGGCCCTTGAGCCCGTCGCAGGCGACGATGCACACGTCCTCGATCCCGCGGTTGCGGAGCTCGGACAGCACCGTCATCCAGGTCGTGGCGCCTTCGCCTTCGTCGCCGGCCCACAGGCCGAGCACGTCCTTGCAGCCGTCCATGTCCACGCCGACGGCCAGGCAGACCGGTCGGGACGCCACGGTGCCGGAGCGGATCTTCACTCGCAGCGCGTCGATGCAGATGATCGGCCAGACGGTGTCCAGCGGCCGGTTCTGCCAGGTTTCGAGTTCGTCGGTGACGGCGTCGGTGGCCTTGCTGACCAGGTCGGGGGAGACCTCGACGCCGTACTTGCCGGCCAGGTGGGAGCGGATGTCGCGCACGCTCATGCCGCGGGCGTACAGCGACAGGACCTGCTCGTTGAACCCCGCCAGACGCCGGGCGTGCTTGGGCACCAGCTGCGGCTCGAACGAGCCCTCACGGTCCCGCGGCACGGCCAGGGTGACCGCCCCGGCGTCGGTCAGCACGGTCTTCGGCGAGGTCCCGTTGCGGCTGTTGCCCGACCCGCGACCCACCGGATCATGCTTCTCATAGCCGAGATGCTCGGTCATCTCCGCATCCAGGGCCTGCTCCAGCACAGCCCGCGTGACCTCCGTCAGCAGCCCGCCCTCACCCAGCAGGGCCGCACCCGAGGCGTCTGCGCGGTCCATCAGCCGCTCGACAACCTCGTCCACCAGCTTCTCGACCGGCTCGACGGCCGGCATCTCCTTGTCATCCATGTCCGTCCGTCCCGGTCGGCAAGGGCCCAGGTCAGGCCCCGGCCAGCCTGTCACATCACGGACTTACACGATCTTTCAGACACGCTCGCCTGAGATGCCGGGCGTGCGTACCTATGCCTCAATCCCTGGCAGGGAGCTCCCGCGTCGCGTAGTAGGCGTGCAGGGCGGCTTCGCTGCCGGAGCCCAGGGCGGTCATGATGCGTTGGAAGCGGGCGGATCGCAGGTCGCCGGCGATGATGACGCGGGGGTGCTGGTCGGCGGGACGGCAGTAGCCGGCCGCGTCGCGGACGAGGTCGCCGGACGGGGCGGTGGGGGCGTTGCCGATGCTGAGGAAGACAGCGTCCGCAGCAATGGTCCGTCGTTCGCCGGACCGGTCCACGATGTCGGCCGTCGCGGTGCCGTCCTCCGGGCGAAGGCTCAGGTGCTCGACCGGTAGGAGTGTGACGCGGGGGTCGTCGTGGATCTCCTCGATCTTGTAGTCGTCCTTCGCCGGGTAGACCACGAGCAGGCGGGTGTCCGTGGTCGGGTGGGTGCGCAGGAAGGTGCCGATCGGGCGGTCGCCGCCAAGAATGAGGAGGGTTCGGCCCTCGGCTTTGTCCGCGTCGGCCTGCCAGAGCGGTGGGAGGGTGAGGTCGGCGGGAGCGGTGATCCAGGGGACGTCACGGGGCTGGAGGGGACCGACGCCGGTGGCGACGATCGCGTGCGGGGCGGTCAGTCGGGTGCCGGTGTCCAGTGTGGCGGTGACGTGGTCTGCGTCGGCCCGGAGTTCGGTCGCGCGGCGGCCCAGTTCGAGGCGGCAGAGCTCCGTGTTCTTCAGCTCCGCGGTGATGGCGTCGGCCAGTTCCAGGCCGCTGGTGTATCCGCCGAGGACGTTGTTCAGCGCCGGGATGCGGTAGAGGTTGCGGCACAGGACGTCCGGCTCGATCAGGACCGAGCGGAGGCCGACACTGGCGGCCATACGGGCGGCGGCACAGCCGGCGGGGCCACCGCCGATGACGATCAGGTCGGCGTCGGGGGCGGTGGGCGAACCGGTGTGGGACGGTGTGTCGGCCATGCGGCTATTCCAGCACCGGGACCGTTGCGTGAGCAGTGAGCTGCCTCATCATGTGCCGCATCGTGATGAGTTGTCCTGCACCGATCAGGCGCCGTGCGACGACGAGCCCGGCGTCGTGAACGTCCGGGCCGGCGTCGCTCGCGGAGGCGTCGGTGACGATCCAGGGTGCGTAGCCGTACTCGAAGGCGTCGGC
>NZ_JCANQV010000371.1:0-4848 GCF_059553635.1 Candidatus Streptomyces philanthi | reverse complement strand
AGAGGACGTTGAGCGGGTGGAAGTCGCCGTGCACCCAGCCGGCCGCGGGCGCGCTGCCGTCCGGCGGGCGCCGGTGGGCGTGGCGCGCGAGCAGCGCCCGGCGCTCGCGGAGCCGGTGGACGGCCAGCTCGTCGAAGCTGGTGCGCGGCCGGCTGCCCCGGGCCCGAACCAGCAGGTCGTCGATGGTCTTGAAGGTACGGGCCGGTTCGGCGCTGGCGGGGGGCCGCTGGGTGAGGGGCGGGCCGGGGCCGTCCGTCATCACCCGGTGGAGGGCGGTGTGGACGAGGCCGAGCAGGGCGCCGAGGCGGCTGGACTGGGTGGGGGTGAGCGCGGTGCCGCCGCGGTGCTCGCCCTCGACCCAGGGGTGCAGGGCGTAGCAGCGTCCGCCGAGGACGGCGACGGTGCGGCCGCCGGTGCCGGCGAGGGGCGGGGCGACGGGCAGTCCGAGCGCGGCGAGGCGGCGGGTGGCGCGGTGCTGGCGGACGATGGCGGTGCGGTCGCCGTCGAGGTGGTGCTTGAGGAAGTAGCGGCCACCGGTGGTGGCGAGCACGTAACTGCGGTTGAGCAGTCCCTCGGCGACGGGCTCGCACGCGAGCGGTTCCCCGGCGCCGGGGTAGCGGCGGAGCAGGGAGCCGAGGGTGGGGCCGTCGGGTGGGGAAGCCGTGAGGGCTACAGATGAGCGCAGCACTCGCCAGATGCTAGATCACTCCACGCGTTCGTGCGGTCACTTGGAGTGCGCATGCTGGGTGGCGGGCATGCCCACGAGCCGGTGCAGGGTCACGAACTCCGGCTCGATACGCAGGTACACGGGGTCAAAGGGCTCCCCGTCGGCGAGCCGGGGTGTCGGACCGAAGAGGGCACGCTCGTGGGACGTGGGGGTGACGAGCCGTGCGGTGCCGGTGAACTGCACGGACCAGGTGTCCGGCGCGCCGCTGTTGGCGTTGTCCGCCTCGTACGCGACGACATTGCCGTCGAGGGCCCGGTGGTAGCCGTAGCCGCGGTGCAGCCGCAGCAGTACCCGTCCGTCGATGACGAGATGCCGGGTGACGGTGGTGAACGGCAGCGCCCGCCGACTGGCCGACACCCGTCCGTACGGGGTGCGGTCGAGCAGCTCGATGGCGCGATGGTCGTCGACGGGCATGCCTTTCAGGATGCGCCGCGTGTCGCTGCCGCAGTAGGGGCACCCGCCCCGGGAGCGGGGGACGTTGGTCCCGAAACCGGGTCGCGGGACGGCTTCCCGGGCCCCGGCCGGGGGCGCCGGGGCAGGTCAGCGCCGTTCGGCCTGCATCCGCGCGACATACGCGGCGGCCTGGGAGCGGCGTTCCATGCCGAGCTTGGAGAGCAGGCTGGAGACATAGTTCTTGATCGTCTTCTCGGCGAGGTGGAGGCGCTCGCCGATGGCGCGGTTGGTCAGGCCCTCGCCGATCAGGTCGAGGATCTTGCGCTCCTGCTCGGTCAGGCCGGCCAGGCGGTCGTCGCTCTTGGGGGTGTTCCCGCCGCGCAGCCGCTCCAGGACGCGGGCGGTGGCCACGGGGTCGAGCAGCGACTTGCCCGCCGCGACGTCGCGGACCGCGGCCAGCAGTTCGTTGCCGCGAATCGCCTTGAGGACATATCCGGCCGCACCGGCCATGATCGCATCGAAAAGGGCCTCGTCATCGGCGAACGAGGTGAGCATCAGGCATTTGATGTCGTCATTGCCGGAACGTATCTCCCGGCAGACCTCGACACCGCTGCCGTCCGGCAGCCGGACGTCGAGCACGGCCACGTCCGGCCGGGTCGCGGGGATTCTGACCAGGGCATCCGCGGCGGTGCCGGCCTCGCCGACCACCTCGATGTCCTCTTCGACCGAGAGCATTTCGTGGACACCCCGCCGGACCACTTCGTGGTCGTCAAGCAGGAAAACCCTGATTTTTCCGTCTTCGCGCACGACCCCAGTCTCACATACCGACTCTTCCCGTGCTCCAGGTCACCGATATAACGTGCCGTTGTCCCGGTGGCCTGCCACGCTGTGACCAGGAGTTGTTCCCGACTTTCGTGGTTTTACTTGGAAATCCAAGCAAAATCGCAGGTCAGGGCCGTTTCCGCGATGGCTGCGGCAATGGGTAACGTGCAAACAGCAGGCCAGTTCCGGGGCGCTTTGTTCCACCCGGTTCCGGCCGCGTTCGCACCCACCCCGTGCGCCGAGTCGGATACCGGGTGAGCCGCACTACGGCCGCCGGCGGACCCCGGGGGCCGGACAGACGGAGGAGCAGCACGTGACCGTGGAAGGCACTGCCCAGCGGAAGAGCACCCGCGCCGGCAGCAAGCGCACCACCGCCAAGAAGGCGTCACCGGGCCGGGCCAAGGCCGCCCGCCGGGCGGACGCGGCGGAGCAGGATCAGCTCGTACAACTGCTGACCCCCGAGGGAAAGCGGGTCGAGCACCCGGACTACGCCATCGACCTTTCCCCCGAGGAACTGCGCGGGCTCTACCGGGACATGGTGCTCACGCGGCGGTTCGACGCCGAGGCCACCACCCTCCAGCGCCAGGGCGAGCTGGGCCTGTGGGCCTCGCTGCTCGGCCAGGAGGCGGCCCAGATCGGTTCGGGTCGTGCGCTGCACGACGACGACTACGTCTTCCCGACCTACCGCGAGCACGGCGTCGCCTGGTGCCGGGGCGTCGACCCGACGAATCTGCTGGGCATGTTCCGGGGCGTCAACAACGGCGGCTGGGACCCGAACAGCAACAACTTCCACCTCTACACCATCGTGATCGGTTCGCAGACGCTGCACGCGACCGGATACGCGATGGGGCTGCAAAAGGACGGCGCGGATTCCGCGGTCATCGCGTATTTCGGTGACGGCGCCTCCAGCCAGGGAGACGTCGCCGAGGCGTTCACCTTCTCCGCGGTCTACAACGCGCCCGTCGTCTTCTTCTGCCAGAACAACCAGTGGGCCATTTCCGAGCCCACCGAGAAGCAGACCCGCGTTCCCCTCTACCAGCGCGCCCGCGGCTACGGCTTCCCCGGCGTACGGGTCGACGGCAACGACGTCCTGGCCTGCCTCGCGGTCACCCGGGCGGCCCTGGAGCACGCCCGCAGCGGCGGCGGCCCGATGCTCGTCGAGGCGTTCACCTACCGGATGGGCGCCCACACCACCTCCGACGACCCCACGCGCTACCGCACCGACGAGGAGCGCGTGGAGTGGGAGGCCAAGGACCCGATCCTGCGGCTGCGCACCTACCTGGAGGCCGAGGGAATCGTCGACGACGCCTACCTCACCGCGATCGACGAGGAGAGCGAGGCCCTCGGCAAGCGGGTCCGCGAGGTCGTCCGCTCGATGCCCGACCCCGACACCATGGCGATCTTCGAGAACGTCTACGCCGACGGGCACGCGCTCGTCGACGAGGAACGCGCACAGTTCGCCGCGTACCAGGCGTCGTTCACCGACGCCCCCTCGGAGGAGAACTGACCATGGCCGTCCACGAGAAGATCACCATCGCCAAGGCGATCAACGCCTCGCTGCGCGCCTCCATGGAGGCCGACCCCAAGGTCCTGGTCATGGGCGAGGACGTCGGCAAGCTCGGCGGCGTCTTCCGCGTCACCGACGGACTCCAGAAGGACTTCGGTGAGGACCGGGTGATCGACACCCCGCTCGCCGAGTCCGGCATCGTCGGCACCGCGATCGGCCTGGCCCTGCGCGGCTACCGCCCGGTCGTCGAGATCCAGTTCGACGGTTTCGTCTTCCCCGCGTACGACCAGATCGTCACCCAGCTCGCCAAGATGCACGCCCGCGCGCTGGGCAAGGTCAAGGTCCCCGTCGTCATCCGTATCCCCTACGCGGGTGGCATCGGCGCGGTCGAGCACCACTCCGAGTCCCCCGAGGCCCTGTTCGCGCATGTCGCGGGCCTCAAGTGCGTGACGCCGTCCAACGCGTCGGACGCCTACTGGATGCTCCAGCAGGCCATCGCCGGCGACGACCCGGTGATCTACTTCGAGCCCAAGCGCCGCTACCACGACAGGTCGCGGCTGGACACCGAGGCGATCCCGGACCCGCTGCACAAGGCCCGCGTCACCCGTCCCGGCACGGACCTCACGCTCGTCGCCTACGGCCCGATGGTGAAGGTCTGCACGGACGTCGCCAATGTCGCCGCCGAGGAGGGCAAGTCGGTCGAGGTCGTCGATCTGCGCTCCCTCTCCCCGATGGACTTCGACACCGTGCAGGCGTCGGTGGAGAAGACCGGCCGGCTGGTCGTCGTCCACGAGGCGCCGGTCTTCCTGGGGCCGGCCGCGGAGCTGGCCGCCCGCATCACCGAGCGCTGCTTCTACCACCTGGAGGCACCGGTGCTGAGGGTCGGCGGTTTCCACGCCCCGTACCCGCCGTCCCGCCTGGAGGACGAGTACCTGCCGGGACTCGACCGGGTGCTGGACGCGGTCGACCGGGCGCTGGCGTACTGAGGGGCGAAGGAGAGCACAGATGACCACCAACGCACAGCGCTTCCGCGAATTCCTGATGCCCGACGTGGGCGAGGGACTCACGGAGGCCGAGATCCTCAAGTGGTACGTCCAGCCCGGTGACACCGTCGCCGACGGCCAGGTGATCTGCGAGGTCGAGACCGCCAAGGCCGCGGTCGAACTGCCCTGCCCCTACGACGGGGTGGTGCGCAGCCTGCACTTCGACGAGGGCGTCACCGTCGACGTCGGCACCGCGATCATCACGGTCGACACCGACCCGGGCGCGGGCCCCGCCGAGGCGCCCGCACCGGCCGCGGAGCCGGCCGAGGAGCCGGAGCCCGAGGGCCGCCAGGCGGTTCTCGTCGGCTACGGCGCCGCACCGTCCTCGACCAAGCGCCGGCCGCGCAAGGCGCCGG
>NZ_JCANQV010000370.1:0-4867 GCF_059553635.1 Candidatus Streptomyces philanthi | reverse complement strand
GCCGACCGGCTGGCCGACGCCCTCGTCCGCGTCACCCGGGAGGCGTCCTTCCGTACCCGTGCCGAGGAGGCCGCGCGCCGGCTGGCCGCCGAGGACGGTACGGGCGCGGTGGTCGACGCGGTGGCCCGCCTGGCGGGCTGAACGCGGGCCGGTCAGCCCCCGACCCGCCGCGCGACCCAGAGGTGGCGCGGCCCCCGCAGGACGGGGCTGTGCCGGTACGGCGGCGGGTCCTCGACCAGGCGGGGCGCGTCGAGGGTGTGCAGGAGGGCGCGCAGCGCGACCTGCGCCTCCAGGCGCGCGAGGGGCGCGCCGAAGCAGTGGTGGACGCCGCTACCGAAGCCGAAGTGCGCGTTGTCCTCGCGCGCCGGGTCGTAGCGGTCCGGGTCGGGGAAGCGCAGGGGGTCGCGGCTGCCGGAGGCGAGGACGAGGATCAGCGGCGCGCCCTTGGGGACGGTGACGCCCGCCACCTCCAGGTCCGTCAGCGGGGAGCGCTGCGGCAGCAGGTGCACGGGCGGTTCGTAGCGCAGCAGTTCCTCGACCGCCGACGGCATCAGGGCGGGGTCGCGGCGCAGCCGCTCCAGGACGTCCGGGCGGCGCAGGAAGGTGAGCATGCCGTTGGTGATGAGGTTCACCGTGGTCTCGTGTCCGGCGATCATCAGCAGGACGGCGGTGGCCATCAGTTCGGGCCGGGTCAGCCGGCCGTCGGGCCCGTCGTCGTGGACGAGGGCGGAGAGCATGTCGCCGGTCGGGTGCTCGGCGCGGCGCGTGGCGAGGTCGCTCATGTAGAGGCCCATCGCCCGGCGGGCCTCCTGGCCGGCGTGCCGCCGCTGGCCCGGGTCCTCCCCGGGGCTGGGGTCGATGCTCTCGATGATCGTGTCCGTCCAGGCGCGGATCTGCGGCATGTCCTCGCGGGGGACGCCGAGGAGGGCGCAGATGACGGTGACGGGGAGGGGGTAGGCGAAGTCGTCGACGAGGTCGATCCGTTCCCGGTCCCCGAAGCCGTCGATCAACTCCTGGGTGATGCGGACGATGTCGTCGTGGAGGGCGTCGATCCGGCCGGGGGTGTGCGGGGGGCCGAACGGTCGCATGGCGAGACGGCGGAGCCGGTCGTGCTCGGGGTCGTCGAAGCCGATGAACGCGGGCGGCAGCCCGGCCTCCCGGGCGGCGAGGGCCTCGGGGTCCGGTGCGGCGCGGCTGCGGAAGTCCGAGCTGACCCGCGGGTCGTGGAGCAGCGCGGCGATCTCGTGGTACGTGCCCACGAGGTAGCTGCCGTCCTCCTGCCGGGCGACCTTGCTCTCGCGGAGTTCGGCGTAGAGGGGGTAGGGGTCGGCGCGGTGCGCGTAGTCGGTGATGCGCCGGAAGAGGGTGGTGGGGTCCGATGGCATGCGCGCGGGCTCCTCGTCGGTTGCGGGTGGTGGACGGCGGGGCCGGCCCGGGGCGGGCGGTGGTGCGGGCCCTACCGCACCCAGGTCAGGCGCCGGTCCGGCAGATGTCCGGTGAGGGCGACGGTCGGGCCGTGGGAGACCGCCTTCGGGCCCGGTACGTCGGAGGGGACGGGCGCCGCGGAGGGCCGCCGGTCGGCGGCGCCGGGGGCCGGGGGGAAGGGGGCCGCCGTCTCGATCATTTCGAGGTAGTGGTCCAGCCACTTGGCGCGGTTCACGCTGACCGCCGCGGTCACCCGTCCGCGGTAGCCGTAGACGGCGACCAGCCGTGCCTCGTCCACCGAGCCCTGGGCGATCATCACCTGGTCGGAGAAGGTCGGTACGCCCACGGACTTGATGTTGAGGCCGAACTGGCTCGACCAGAACTCCGGTACCGCCAGATGCGGACGGCGCCGCGTTCCCGGGCTGACCATGTTGTGGGCCGCCACCTCCGCCTGCGCGACCGCGTTGCCCCAGTGTTCGAGGGCCAGCATCTGGTACTCGAACAGCGGGTGCGGGAACCGGGCCACGTCCCCGGCGACGAACACATCGTCCGTCACGATGCCGTACATGGTGAACACCCGGCAGCCCGCGTCACAGGCCACCCCTCGCGGCCCGGCGGCCAGCCCGGACTCCTCCAGCCACTCGGTGTTACGGACCGCGCCGAGCGCCACCACGGCGACATCCGCCTCGATCCGGGTCCCGTCCGACAGATCGGCGCCGGTGAACCGCCCCCGGGCACCACGCAGCGCGGTGACCGTCACCCCGCAGCGCAGATCGACCCCGTGGGCCCGTTGCAGCGCCGCGGCGAACGCGCCGAGCGTCCCGCCCAGCGCGCCGGCCAGCGGCGCGGGCCCGCGCTCGGCGACGGTGACATCCAGACCGCGCTCCCGGCACGCGGACGCGATCTCCGACCCGGTGAACCCGGCACCGATCACCAGCACCCGGCGCGGCCCGGCATCGAGCCGTTCCGCCAGCCGGGCGGCATCCTCCCGCGTACGCACCGTCAGCACGCCGTCGAGCGCCGCCTCCTCGGGCTGCGGCCAGGGCCTGGCCCGCGTCCCGGTGGCGATCAGCAGCCTGTCGTAGGGCAGCCGTTCCCCGTCGGCCAGCAGCACCTGCTTCGCGACGCCGTCCACCCCGGCGGCCCGCACCCCGAGCCGCCACCGCGCGCCGATGTCCCGGCGCCGGGGCAGCGTCACGTCCTCGGCGCGGGCCCGCCCCAACAGCACCTGTTTGGACAGCGGCGGCCGGTCGTACGGCGGCACCGCCTCGTCCCCGACAAGCGTCAGCTCCCCCTCGAACCCCTCGTCCCGCAGCGTCTCCGCGGCCCGCAGCCCGGCCAGCGACGCCCCGACGACAACGATCCGCCCGTCCCGCATCTCACCGGACCCCATCACCCGCCGCCTCACCGGCCACAATGGCCTGCACCGGACAGGCCACCACCGCCCGCCGCACCCGCTCCTCCTGCCCCACAGGAACCGCCGGCGCGTACAACAACGCCTCCTCACCATGCAGCTCGAACACCTGCGGCGCCAGAAACACACACTGCGCATACCCCTGACACCGATTGAGATCGACCACGATCTGCATCCGCCACTCCTCGGCCCGTCTTCCCCGCCCCCTGTCTATTCCGTTTTCGCGCCGGGCGCGCGCGGGGTGGGCCGGGAGGGGGTGTGCGGGGAGTGAGGTGCGGGACCGCGCCGGAAATACGGGAGGGGCGCGGAAAGAACCGCGTACGGGAAAGCAGGAAATCCCGCCCGCCCCTGTGGCCCCGCACCGGTACCCCGCAGACGTTTCCGGCCAAGTTGTTGATGTGACCATGAAGTAAATACTCAACGGTTCCCCCTCCCGCTAGGGTCACACCGTCTCCACAACTCGACGCCGCGCGGCCGTCGTTCGGCACCGCCTGGATCTGCCGATTGGACTGGTGTGAAGTGAACAGAACGCATTCCCGACCGCTGGGCCGTTCCTTGGGAGCGGCCCTCCGGAGCCGGCTCGCCTCCCTGGTGGGCGCCATCGCGCTGATGACGGCCGTCCTCACCGGCGTCTCCGTCGGCACGGCCGCCGCCGCGCCCCACCACGCTTCCTCGTCCGCCGCCGGGCCCGCCGCGGCCGGGTGGATCTGCCCCGGCGTCCCCGTCACGCCGGGCTATGTCCTCACCAACCATTCCAACAACGGCTGCGGCGGGGCCGGCATGTGGTACCAGCAGCCCGTGCAGAACGGGATCTGGACCTGTGCCACCTCGCCGATCCCGGACGGATACGTGCTCGCCGGTCACCGGCCCAAGGGCTGCGACGGCTTCAACTCCTGGTTCATGCGGCTGCCCCAGGACGGCCTGTGGACCTGCGGCACCTCGCCGATCCCGCCCGGCTATGTGACCACCGCCCACGCCCCCAACGGCTACGGCTGCGAGAACATCGACGCCTGGTACCTGCAGCTGGCCAAGGACGGCATCTGGACCTGCGCCGGCTCGCCGATCTGGCCCGGGTACGTGAACACCGGCCACCAGATGAACGGCTGCGGCGGCATCGGCTCCTGGTTCACCCAGTTGGCCAAGCCCGGACTCTGGATCTGCCCCGGCGTGCCCATCCCGCCCGGCTACCGCACCACCGACTACAACCCCGCCTACTGCGGAGGCGCGGGAGCCTGGCTCCTCGTACGCAACTGATCGCCGGCGGGCCCGGCCACCGTCCGCCCCGGAGAGTCCGCACAACCCACCGGGCCCGGGCGGCGGCCGTCTCCGTCACCCCGCCGGTACGCGGCACGAGGTCTCGGCGTCCCGACCGCGAGCACGAACCCGCCGCCGTACGGCGCGAAAAAGCCCCCACCGGATGTTCCCGGCGGGGGCTTTGACGTGTGCGGTGGACCTGAGGGGATTCGAACCCCTGACCCCCTCGTTGCGAACGAGGTGCGCTACCAGCTGCGCCACAGGCCCTTGCGACGAGTGAAACTCTAGCATCCCGTCGGCGGTGCTCGGAAATCGCTTCCGGTGCTGGTCAGCGGAGGCGGGGTCACTCGTTCGCCGCGCGGGGGCGGTCGAGGTCGGCGGGGTGGTCCTCGGGGGAGGCGTACTGGTCGAAGAGGGGGGTGCGGCCGCGGGTGCGGCGGGCGGGGGTGGCGGGGCGCTCCGGCTGGGTGTCGGGGGCGGCGCTGGAGCGGGCGGCGCTCCAGGCGTCGTCGGTGTCCAGGTCGGTGTGGCCGGCGGCGCGGGGGGCGACAGGGGCGGTGACGTAGGTGGGGAGCGGGACGGGGACCGGTTCCCAGGTTCCGGGGGCGGGGCGGGGGTGCTCGCGCTGCTGGTCGACCCACTCGGCGTGGTCGGTCTCCTCGACGAGGGCGCGGCGGCCGGCGGCCTGGTCCTGCTCGGGGCGGGGGCGGCCGGGGCGGGGCGCCTCGGGCCCCTGGGGGGCGTCGGCGGGGGCGTCAGTACGGGCGTCGGCGG
>NZ_JCANQV010000369.1:0-4899 GCF_059553635.1 Candidatus Streptomyces philanthi | reverse complement strand
GGGAACCAGCGGTCGCCCAGTCCGGCGACGAACGCGCTGCCCGCGGCGCCGCCCGCCGCCATGCCCAGATACAGGGCCGAACTGTTGAGGGAGATGAGCAGGGGCGCGTTGGCCGGGTCGAGGGACGCCATCCGGTGGGGGAGGGCGACCGACACCGTCCAGCCGGCGAGCGGGCTCACCACCGCGTACGCGAGGGCGCCCGGCAGCGTCGCGGCGGCCCACGGCAGGGCCGCGAAGGCGGCGGCCGTTACCGCGCTGCCGGTGAGCAGTACCCGCCGCACGCCGAACCGGTCCACCAGGCGCCCGCCGAGCCAGCTGCCCGCGACCGACGCGACGCCCGACGCCAGCAGGACCAGGCTGAGCCGCGCCGGGTCGCCGCCGGTGGCGGGGCGTACGGCGGTGGCCAGGTAGATGTAGACGGACTGGAAGGCGAGGAAGAAGACCAGGGTGGTGGCGGCGGCGCCCAGCACCCGGCGGTCGCCCAGCGGCGTGAGGCGGGCCCGCAGGCCGGGGGCCGTCGCGGGCGGGGCGGGCAGGTCGCGGAGCTTCAGCGCGAGGCCCGCGAAGGCGGCGGCGCCCAGCGCGACGACCAGCCACATGGTCGGCCGCCAGTCGGCGCGGCCGATCCAGGTACCCAGCGGGACGCCCAGCGCGGTGGCCACGGTCATGCCGCCCAGCACCGTGGCCAGGGCCCGGCCGCGGTGCTCCGGGGGGACGACGGTGGTGGCGACGGCGTTGGCGGTCGGGGTGTAGAGGGCGGCCCCGGCGGCGGCCAGGACCCGGGTGGCCAGCAGCGTCCCGTAGTCGGGGGCGAGGGCGCTGAGCGCGTTGGCCGTGGTGAACACGGCGAGCGCGGTCAGCAGCAGCCGGCGGCGCGGCCAGCGGGCGGTGAGGGTGGCGAGGGGCGGGGCGAGCAGGGCGTACGCCAGAGCGAAGACGGTGACCAGCTGGCCGGCCGCCGGGACGGAGACTCCCAGGTCACCGGCGATGCGGCCGAGTATCCCGGCCATCACCATCGAGTCGGTGCCCACGGCGAAGGTGCCGAGGGCGAGCAGCAGCAGACGGAGACGCACGGGTCCCTCCGGAAGGAGAAATGGTTTGATGCTCGCCAAACAATTGGGGATTGGTGGATGATTGTCAAACGATCGCGTACGGAGGAGGACGCCATGGGAGAAGAACTGCTGCCGCAGCCCGCCACCGCGGACATCGCACTCGTCAAGGTGCTGCACGCCCTCGGCGACCCCGTCCGCCTACGGCTGCTGGCCGTCTACGCCGACGGCGAGGAGCACACCTGCGACCCCCGTCTGCTCGGCCTCGAACAGCTCCACAAGTCGACGGTCTCCCACCACATGCGCGTGCTGCGCGAGGCGGGCATCACCTCCACCCGGACCGCCGGACGCAACCGCTTCGTCCGGCTCCGCCGCGACGACCTCGACGCCCGCTTCCCCGGACTCCTCGGCGCACTCCTCGGCGCACTCGACCGCTGACCGGCCGTGAAAAATGACTCCGCGTCAGGAAGTGGTGGTGAGACGGGCGATGCGGTCCTCGTCGCCGGTGCGCGGGCAGGTGACGCAGGTGTCCTCGGGACGCAGGGTGTAGTACAGGCAGCAGCTCGCGCGGTCCCGCGTCGGCAGCGCCTGGCCGGCCGGACCGGTCAGCTCGCGGAAGCCCGCGCCGGACGCGTACGGGGCGGTGCCGCCGGGCAGCAGCCGCCCCAGCTCGGCCACCGCGCGCCGCTCCTCGCCCAGCAGATGGCCCACGTACCACAGACCCTCGGCGACCTCGTCCGACACCATGCCCCACAGGGCCCGCGGCCCGCGCCGCATCCGCGGGCGGAACGCCTCCAGCACCGGCTCCAGATGCCCGGCCACCGCCGCCCGCACCTCGGCGCGCAACGCGTCCTCACCCGCCACCACCCGCGCCCCCGGCAGCCCGCCCGCGGGATCACCCGGAAGACACGCGAACGTCCGCACCCGTACCGCCATCCGGCCCTGCTCACGGTGGAACGCGACATCGCCCGCCGCGAAACGCGGCACCCGGCGCGACAGGAACCAGGGGACGGTGACCAGCAGGCAGGCGGGCCACGCGTAACGGTGCAGCGCGAAGCTCGCGACGACGTCCGGACGGGCCCGCCGCCCGTGGTCGCGCACGATCTGCGCGTCGTCCCGGGCGAGGAAGGCGTCCAGTGCCGCGCCGCCGTCGGCCAGCGCGGCCGCGGTCACCCAGCCGCCGCCCGAGGGCAGGGCGGAGGCGGCCTCGCTCACCCGGAGTCCGGGGAACACCTCGGCGAGCCGGGCGTACGCGCCGGCGAGCGGAGTGGTGACAGGGGCGTCGGCGAAGGCAGGTGTCATGCGGAGGACCACCGAATCGCGATCGTTTGCAGGTAAGCCTTACCTTATCCAAAGACCGTACCCGGAACCGTCGCGCGACGAAACCGCACCTCGGACGCATCATCGGCCCGCACTCCTCTAAGGTGCTGGGGATGTCAGGAGAAAGCGCAATGGAGCAGGGCAGGGCGGAACCCACGTCACGGAACCGGGTACCCGCACAACCCGGTCCCGCCGCACCGCGCAGGCCCCAGCGGCACTCCGTCCGCGCCCAGGTCCTCACCGCGCTGCGCCAGGCACTGGCCGCCGGCGAACTGCTGCCCGGCCAGGTCTACTCCGCGCCCGCGCTCGCCGCGCGCTACGGCGTCTCCGCGACCCCGGTGCGCGAGGCGATGCAGCAACTCGCCGTCGAGGGCGCCGTCGAGGTCGTCCTCAACCGCGGCTTCCGGATCGCCGAGTACAGCGCCCGCGACCTCGCGGAGATCGCCGAGGTGCGGACCATGCTGGAGGTACCGGCCGTCGTACGACTGGCCGGTACGCGGCCCCCCGAAAGCTGGGAGGAGTTGCGGCCGCTCGCCGCGGCCGGCGTCGCGGCGGCGGCGAGCGGGGACCGGGCCGGATACGCCGAGGCGGACCGTCGCTTCCACCGCGCGCTGCTCTCCCTCACCGGCAACCACCGGCTGGTCCGGGTCGCCGACGATCTGCTGGTGCGCGCCCAGGGCCCGTCCGGCGGCCGCCGGATGCCCGCCGCCGCGCTCCCGCAGCACGCGGCGGAGCACCTGGCACTGCTCGACGCCCTGGCGGACCGGCGCTACGCGCTCGTCGAACGCCTCGTCAGGGAGCATCTGTCGGCCGCGCGGCACACCAACCTTCCGGCGGGCGAGGCGGGCTGACGGCCCGTCGGCGCCGCCTCAGAGGGCCAGCAGCTCCGGCAGCGGCAGCGCCTCGGCGTCGGCCGGGGGACGGGAGAGATACAGCTCGGCGTGGTAGTAGCCGTCCGACTCCTTGCCCGCCGGGGACAGGCCGCGCCGCGCCAGCTCGCTGAGGACGGCCCGCCGCTCGTCCTCACCGGCGAACCGCCGCTGCCGGAACGTACGGGTCGTCAGCTTCTCCGTCACCAGCCCGGCGTGCTCCAGCAGCGCGGCGACCGGCTCGTACGGCACGGTGCGCAGCACGAACGAGGCGACCCACGGCGGCGCGGCCACACAGTCCGTCAACCGGGAGAAGGTCTTGGCGGTGATGTAGCCGACGCCGCCGGTCACGGTGATCAGATCGGTGCCGGCCAGGGCCCCGCGCAGCCGCGGGCTCGGCTCGTCCTCCTCCAGGTTCTCCGCGAAACCGTCGTCGAGGACGCCGGCGTCACGGGCGTAGCCGACGGCGTGGTCCGCGACGTCGATGCCGATCACCCGGGACGCGCCGGGGCGGCGGCGGGCGGCGAAGAACGCGCCGTCCTCCCGCGCGGCCCGGTCGGCGGGGAGGGCGCCCGCGTCGTGCCCGTCGTAACGGGCGTACAGGTCGGTGAGGGTGAGCCGGTGGTTGAGCAGGGCCGCGTTGATGCCGTAGGAGCAGCACAGGTCCACCACGGTCAGCGGGGAACGGCCGCCGCGGAGCCCGCACAGGGCGTCCACCGCGACCCGGAACACCGCCTGCCCGTGGTGCGGGATCTGGTAGTCGAGCGGGTGCAGGGTACTGAAGTAGCGCCGTGGATCCGGGCAGTTGTAGATCGCCGCGAAATCCGCCTTGCCCCAGTCGGCTGATGCGGTGGTGCGGATAGCTCCTGTTGCCACGGTGGCCTCCTGAAAGGCTCGCGAAAGTGGGGGGAGCCGGCGCTGCGGCCCCGGACCAGCATCCAGTCCCGCCACCGGTGCCGCACTGCGGCTTGCGGCCATTCTCGGGGCAGGAGAGGACACGACTGATCATGACCGTCCGCGCCCCGGGCGGTTGCATCCGCCCCGCGAAGAACTCCCGCACCACCCGCACGGCCCTGCGCGGCGCCCGATCCGGCCCCGCCACCGTGCACATCCGGCCAATGACGGGCGGACGCGGCATGGCCGAGGGCGGGGGGTTGACGGACGGGGGCACGCGGGCCGCGCCCGCGCGCCCCCGCGGTCGCGCCGGGGAGCGACCGCGTCCGCTACGAGGCCGGGGCCTCGTCGATCCGGTCGGCCAGCCAGGTGGGCAGCCCGCCCATGAGCCGGAACAACCGGGCGGCCTCGGCCCGCAGATGCTCCGCGTCCGCCTCCGGCGCCGCGTCCGCCAGCGACACCAGCGCCGGCGCCGTACCGACCAGGAACCCCAGCTCCTCCCGGATGCGCACCGACTCGCCGAACCCGTGCCGCGCCTCCGCCACATCCCCCTCCCGCAGGGCGAGTCCGGCGAGATGCCGCCACGTCGAGGAGAGCAGCAGCAGATCACCGCGGGCGGCGGCGCCCGTGTGGGCGCGGTGGTAGGCGGCGCGCGCCGACTGCGGGCTGTCGGCGATGTGATCGGCCATCAGCCCGCGCCGCAGGTCCAGCAGCGGACGGCTCGCCGCGTCCGGGGCGAGCAGGGCGGCGGCCCGGCCGAGCGCGGA
>NZ_JCANQV010000368.1:0-4997 GCF_059553635.1 Candidatus Streptomyces philanthi | reverse complement strand
GGCCTACGAGGCGGCCTCCGGGGCCGTGGACGAGGAGGCCCCGGGCCGGGTCCTGCTCGGTGACTTCTCGGTGGGGTGGGGGAGGGCCGCCGCGGACCGTCTGATGTCCTGGCGGCCGGACGCCGTCGTCTGCGCCAACGACCTCATCGCGGTCGGTGTGCTGCAACGGCTGCGCCAGCTGGGCGTGGACGTGCCCGGTGAGATCGCGGTGACCGGGTTCGACGACATCCCGCTGGCGGGCCTGGCCGACCCGGCGCTGACCACCGTCCGCCAGCCCGTCGCCGAACTCGCCGCCGAGGCCGCCCGGTTGCTCACCCGCTGCCCGCCCGGCGGTGTCCCAGGCTCCCGTCGGACCGTCCGCCTCGCCCCCGAACTGGTCGTCCGCGGCTCCTGCGGGGCCGGCGCGCCGGGCTGACGTCCGGCCGCGCACCGAAGAACCGGCCGCCGCCCCGGAGGGCGGCGGCCGGCATCACTGGACCTGCCGTCGGCTCAGCGCGATTCGTCGCTGCCCATCAGGCCCCACTTGTCGCCGTGACAGCCTTCGAGGAACGCGGGGCCGAACCCGTCGACGATGGCGGCGCCCAGAAGGCAGGTCCCGGAGTCGCCGCCGGCGCCGAACGACTGGGAGTAGGACTCGTGGTCGTGGTGCTCCTTGTCTCCGCCGGAGGCGATCGCGGCTTGGGAGCCACCCAGCACGAGGGAGGTGGCCAGGGCGACGGCTGCGAGCACGGCGCGGATGCGCATGTCTGCTCCTCAAGGGGATGCGTGGTGATACTGGCGCTTTGAGGGATCACCTACGCGGAAGACTTCAAAACGCACTCTCCCCCGAACGCACGAGAAGGTCCGCCGTTCAGGTGCGGCGCGCGGGCCCCGGGAGCGCGTCCGACGGATCGTCATATCGCCTCAAGGGCAGCGAATCCGACGAACGGAAAGACGCGTTCCGCGGGGCCCGGACGCATGCGCACCCGGGCCCCGCGGAGGCGCGGTGCGGGTGCTCAGGCGGCCTGCTCCGCCCACTGGCGCAGCAGCTTCTTGTCGGGCTTGCCCGCGTCCGTCAGCGGCAGGGCCTCGGTGAAGGTGATGCGGGCCGGTTCGTACATCGCGCCGCGTGCCTCGCGGACCCAGGTGCGCAGCTCCTGGTCGTCGACGCCGCCTCCGGGGGCGGTGACGACGACGGCGTGCACCTGCTCCATGCGGTCGGCGTCGCGGACGCCGAACACGGCGCTCTGCCGCACCCGCGGATGGGTGTTGAGCAGATCCTCCAGCTCCGTGGTGTACACATGGCCGCCGACCACGACGATCATGTCCTTGATCCGGTCGACGACGGTGAGGTAGCCGTCCTCGTCGAGGTGGCCGATGTCCCCGGTGTGCAGCCAGCCGTCCCGCAGCACCTGGGCGGTCAGCTCCGGCTGCTTCCAGTAACCCTGCATGATCATCGAGGAGCGGACGCAGATCTCACCGTGTTCGCCCACCGGAAGGTCGCGGCCCTGTTCGTCGCGGACGGCCACCTCGATGCCGGGCAGCGGCTTGCCGGCCGACCGCAGCCGCTCGGGCCGCTCGGGGTCGTGGTCCTCGGGGGTGAGGATGCTGATGCCGCCGGCCTCGTTCTGCCCGTAGCCCTGGAGCAGCACCGGGCCGAACAGCCGGACCGCGTCGGCGAGCCGTGCCGGGGACGCCTGGCAGCCGCCGTAGACGAGCCGGATCAGGCTGCTGGTGTCGGTGTCCGGGGCGTCCGGGTGGTCGAGGAGCCGGTACAGCAGCGGCGGCAGCACCATCAGCTCGGTGATGCGTTCCCGGGCGATGGTGGCGAGGACCTCTTTGGGGTCGAAGTCGTCGTGCAGGACGACGGAGCCGCCCGCGAGGAGCGTGTGGTCGGCCATCATGCCGGCGGCGTGCGCGAGGGTGGTGCACACGAGCTGGCGGGGGGCGATCTCCTCCTCGGGCAGGAAGTCCCGGAAGCGGACGTGCTGCTCGAAGGTGCTGCAGATGCCCTTGGGGTGCCCGGTGGTGCCACCGGTGTGGCGGATGGTGCACACATCATCGGGGCGGGCGCGCCCGGGGAACGGCTCGTTCCCCTGCGCCGCCGCCAGCTCCAGCAGGTCAAGGCCGTCCTTGGCGGGGCCGAGGACGAGGATGTCCGGCACCGGTGCCAGCGCGGTGATCTCGGCGGCGCGCCCGGTGAGCCGGGGGTCGACGATCAGTGCGCGGGTCTCGACGTCCCGGACGATGGCGGCCTGCGACTCGGCCGAGAGTTTGTTGTAGAGATGGTTGACCCGGCAGCCGACGAGATTGGCCGCGTAGCGCGCGGCGATCGTCTCGGGCAGGTTGCCGCTCAGCAGGGTGACGGTCTGGTCGCGGTCCAGTCCGCGGGCGCGCAGGGCGCGGGCCATCCGGTGGACGAGGTCGCGCAGCTCGCCCGCGGTGACCCTCCGCCCCTGGTGGGCCACGGCCTCGCGGTCGGGGTCGGTGCCCAGGGTGTCGAGGATCTCCTCCACGTGGCTGAGGAAGGGCTGGGCGTCGTCTGTCATGGCGGGGAATCCTCCTGGGGCCGGGCGCCGGTGGGCGCCGACGGCGGGGGCGACGGGCAGGAATGGTTGCCGTGGGCAACTAGTTGGACCTTAGTGAGGAGAGATCGACATCTCCAGTCCGAGGGACGAGATCCGGCCGACCCTCACGTTCCCCGGACGTTTCCCCCGAAGCGGCTCCATTGTCCGCCCGCGGCCCGCCGCCGTCCGGGCGACGCGCGGTGATCCGGACGGGTGACCGGCGGCACGACGCGGCGCCCGCCCCGCCGGACATGGCCGACTCGCCTCCCCGGAGGGATGATGGAGCGCAGCGGAAAGCGCGGCGAGTGCGGGCGGCGCGCCCGGCCGCCGGCCCCGGGTGCCGGAAGGAGTGCCTGCATGGGGACGACCGACGCGTTCCCCGAGGACGCGGCCCCCGACGACGTGCGCCCGTCCCGCCCGGGCGGACTGCTCGACGCGCTGGGCGTCGCCGCGGTCATCCTGGACGCGAGCGGCCGGATCACCCTGTGGAGTCCGCAGGCCGAGAAGCTGTTCGGCTGGTCCGCGCGGGAAGCGCTCGGCAGGCCCGCCGCCGAACTCCTGGTACCGCGCGAACACGTCGGGCTGGTGCTCGACCTGTTCTCCCGCGTCATGACCGGGGAACCCTGGGCCGGCGTCTTCCCCGTACGGCACAAGGACGGCAGCGTACGTCCCGTCGAGTTCCGCAACATGCGCCTCACCGACGAACGCGGCCGCGACTTCGCCCTCGGCCTCGCCACCGACCGGGACGTCCTGCGCAGGACCGAGCGGGACCTGGCGCTCTCCGTACGGCTCGTCGCCCAGTCGCCGATCGGCCTGGCGGTCCTCGACACCGGCCTGCGGTTCGTCATGGTCAACCCCGCCCTGGAACGGATCAGCGGCATCCCCGCCGACCAGCACATCGGACGCGAGGCCGGGGACGTCCTCTCCTTCCTCGACACCGGCGTCGTCCTCGGCGCCATGCGCAAGGTCCTCGCCACCGGAACGCCGCAGGCCGACGTCCTCACCGTCGACCACGCCCCCCACCTTCCCGGCGCCGAACGTGCCTGGTCGGTGTCGTACCACCGGCTGGAGGACACCGGCGGGCAGGTGATCGGCGTGGTCACCTCCGTCGTCGACGTCACCGAGCAGCACCGGGCCGCCACCGAGGCCGCCCGCGCCCGCCGCCGGCTCGCCTTCATCGCCGACGCCTCCGTCGCCATCGGCACCACCCTCGGCGTCGGCACGACCGCCCGCGAACTCGCCGACGTCATCGTCCCCGAACTGGCCGACCTCGCCGCCGTCGACGTCCTCGACACCGTCCTCGAAAACCGCCGCGGCGGCGCCCCCGCCCCCGGCGACGCCGCCCGCTTCCGGGCCCTCGCCGTCGCCACCGCCTTCCCCACCGACGCCGTGGACGCCGCCGACCCCACCGGCGAGATCGCCTCCTACGAGGCCGACCGCCTCATCACCCGCTGCGTGACCACCGCCCGCCCCGTCCTCCTGGCCGAGGTCGGCGAGGCGGACCTGCCGTGCATCGCCGCGGACCGCCACGGCGCCGCCCTCCTGGCCCGCGCCGGACTGCGCTCCTACCTGGCGGTACCGCTCATCGCCCGGGGCGAGGTCCTCGGCGCGCTCTCCCTCTACCGCCTCCGCAACGAGCTGCCGTTCGACGAGGACGACATGGTGCTCGCCGTCGAACTCGCCGCCCGCGCCGCCGTCTGCATCGACAACGCTCGCGCCTACCAGAGCGAACGCCGCACCGCACTGGCCCTCCAACGCCATCTGATGAGCCACGAACCGCCCCAGCCCACCGGGATGGAGATCGCCTACCGCTACCAGCCCGCGCAGGCGGCCGGCGAGATCGGCGGCGACTGGTTCGACGCCATCCCGCTCGCCGACGACAAGACCGCCCTCGTCGTCGGCGATGTGATGGGCAGCGGCATCAACGCCGCCGCCACCATGGGACAGCTGCGCACCACCACCCGCGCCCTGGCCGACCTCGACCTCGAACCCGCCGAGGTGCTGCGCCACCTCGACAACATCGCCGCCGGACTCGACCCCGCCTTCGCCACCTGCGTCTACGCCGTCTACGACCCGCGCCACGGAGGATGCGTGATCGCGTGCGCCGGCCACCTCCCGCCCGTCCTGGTCCGCTCCGGCCGGCCGCCCGAACTGCTCGACCTGCCCACCGGGGCACCCCTCGGCGTCGGCGGCGTCGCCTTCGAGCAGACCGCCGTGCGACTGGGTCCCGGCGACCGGCTGGTGCTCTACACCGACGGCCTGGTCGAGACCCGCGACCAGCCCCTCGACGACCGGCTCGCCACCCTCACCGGCCTGCTCACCGCCCCCGGGGACAGCCTCGAAGCGCTCTGCGACCACCTGCTGGACGCCCTGCGCGACCCGGAGGGCCACGACGACGTCGCCCTGCTCATCGCCCGCGTCGGCCGCGACGGGACGGCGGACGGGCCGCCC
>NZ_JCANQV010000367.1:0-5062 GCF_059553635.1 Candidatus Streptomyces philanthi | reverse complement strand
CGAAGACGCCCAGGTGCAGTTGGAGCGCCCCGTTCACGTCCACACCGCCGAACGCGGCCCACTTGCCGTCCACCGAGGGCTTGCCGGGGCCGGTGCTCGCCCGCACGGCGCCTTCGGCCCGCAGGTACGGCGCCACCCGGCCGGTCACACCCACCTGCCCGTACAGGCCGACGGACGCCTCCGTGCCGAGCGCCGCCCGGACCCTGCCCTCGGCCGATGCCGTGGCCTTCACCGGGGTGCCGTTGATGTCCGACTCGCTGACCGGCACCCAGCCCTTGGCCAGGCTGTACGACCCGCCGACCTTGAAGCCGCCCTTGACGCCCTGTTCGACGTCCACGGTGATCCTGCCGTCGCCGTCCACCTGGAGGTAGCAGGTGAGATCGAGGTTGACGACCACCGGCACCGGGCCCACGTTGATGACCGGGTCCGCGTGCAGCTTGGCGAAGGGGACGCGCAGCGGCTCGGCCTCCGTGGTGGCCGCCACCCGGCCCTTCAGCTCCCACTGGGCGGACCAGTCGCCGGACAGCGCGAGCGACGCCGTACCGGGCGCGCGTCCGTCCGTCCCGCGGCCGTCGTACGAGAAGTCGACCTCGGGCGCCAGCTGGACGAAGCCCCGGACCGACGCTCCGGCCGACGCCGGCGCGCCCTTCGCGGTGGCGATCGCCGCGCCGACGTCGACCCGCAGATTCCCCATCGGCAGCTTCGCGCCCTCCGGGCCGAAGTGGACGTCACCGTGCTTCGCCCAGGAGACCTTGACGCCGGACAGGAGCGGTTCGACCTCGACGGCGGACGGGTCGACCGCCACCGTGCCCTCCGCCTTGGACTCGCCCAGCAGGGCGTGCAGCGTGGCGGGTTCGGTGCGGACCTCGGTCCCGTGACCGGTCGTGCGCCCCACCTCGGTGACCTTGGCCAGGACGCCGTCGGGCGCGCCGGGCGCGGGCGCGCTGGCGATCACGTCACCGGCCGAGACCTTCGCCGGGGGCGCCGGGGAGTCCTTCGGAGGCGTGGAGATGACGGCACGTCCGGTGCGCTTGTCGAACGACGCGACCTTCAGCCCGGACTTCCGCGCGGGTGTGCCGCCGTCCTTCGGGGCGCTCTCCGTGGGGCGCGCCACGGCGCTCGGGGCGGTGTCGCCGGGCGCCGCGGCGGCGACGGCGAGTTGGGGCGATTCGGCGGGGGGTGACGCGGCGGCCGTGGGGGAGGGGGCGGCCGGGTCCGCGGTGCCCTTCGCCGTGTCCGGCGCGTCCGCCGAGCACCCCGTCAGAACGAGGGAGGCGGCGGCCAGGGCGGAGAAGAGCACATTCCTGTGAGACTTGCGCAAGTTGTTTCCTCGGGGCGCACGGGGGGACAGGAAACGCCGCGACCAGGGAGAAGGCCGCAGCGTGCACCGATCGTGTCATGTTCATCACGCACCCCCCGACCATCCGGTGCCTCAGCAGCGATGATCTCCGTCACAGCGGCCGCTCCTGGGGAGCGGACGGGAGAACGGCCCGTCCCTCGGGTGCGATTCCTCCCCGCCGACCCGGAATACCGCCCCGTACCGGCCCGTTGACCCATCGACGATCAAGGACGCCCACTCCCCGGGAGGACCACGCGCATGACCCGACTCGACGGCCGGACGGTCGTACTCATCGGCGGCGGTTCCGGCATCGGACTGCGGGTGGCCCATCACGCCGTCGCGGCCGGCGCGCGGGTGGTGCTCGGCGGACGGAGCGAACAGCGCCTGGCCACCGCCGCGCACGCGGTGGGCGACGCCGCCACCTGGCACACCGTCGACACCACCGACCAGGACTCGCTCGCCGCGTTCTTCGCGCCCCTCGACCGCGTCGACCACCTCTTCACCTCCGCCGCGTCCTACACCACAGGACCACTGCGCGAACTGACCGACGCCGAGGCCGAGAGCCCGTTCACCACGAAGTTCTGGGGCCAGTACCACGCCGTCAAGCACGCCGCCCCCAAGCTCACCGAGGACGGATCGGTGGTGCTGATGTCCGGTGCCGCGGGAGCCCGTCCGCCCGGCCCCGCGCCCGCCTACGCGGCCTGCAACGCGGCCGTCGAGGGACTCGGCCGCGGCCTCGCGGTCGAACTCGCCCCGGTACGCGTCAACGTCGTCTCGCCCGGCACCGTCGACGGCAGCCTCTGGGCCCGCCGTCCCGCCGAGGCCCGCGAGGCGAGCTTCGCGCAGTACCGCAGGGACACCCTGCTGCACCGGCTCGGCACCGAGGACCAGATCGCCGAGGCCGTCCTCTTCCTCTTCACCAACGGCTTCATGACCGGCTCGACGCTCTCCCCCGACGGCGGCTGGACGCTGCGGTAGGGGGCGGCGGGAACTGGCGCCCCACGCCGCACTACGAGGACACCCTCCGCTCCGACCGTCCCCCGGCCGCCAGCGCGGTCAGGGTGCGGAGGCAGATCTTGCCGGTGGGGCCCAGGGGCATACGGGGGACGTGGAGGACGAGTTCGGGCAGTTTGCGCTTCTCCAGGCCGCGGCCGAGGAGATGCGAGGTGAGGTCGGCCAGGCGCGGGGGCGGGGTACCGGCCGCCGGGCGGACACAGGCGCGGAGGCGTTCACCGAGACCGGCGGCGACATGCGGTGTCTCACGGGGACCGTGTGCCGTGCGGGCCCCCGTCGCGGCGGCGGGGGCTTGCGGTGCGGACGCATGAGGCGAAAAGCCGTGCGAGGACAGTGAGGTGAGGGAACGTCGGCCTGGCCATGAGCCACCGGCGGGGCAGCCGCTACGAGCCGGACGGCCTGCCCGCGAAGTTCCTCGTCCGGAACGCGTCCGCGGGGGCGTCCTTGGCCTCCTGGTAGTTCTCCGCCAGGACGGCGGGCATGCCCGCGTAGTTCATCGCACGGTGGACCCGCCCCCGGAGCGCCTCCCAGTCCACCTCCCGGTCCTTGGTCCCCTCCAGACCCGCGAGCTTCTTCAGTTCCTTCCGCGCGTCCTTGCAACGCCGCAGATGCGTCTCGCCGTTCTTCGGGTACGCGTCGGCGAGCAGCCCCTCAAGGCGGGCGAGGTGCCGCTCCTGGTCGCGGGCGCCGGGCATCTTGCCCTTGGTCAGGGGCAGGACGAGCCCGTCCTCGCGCCGGTCGGCCGGCCGGTACTCGGGGAAGTCCTCCAGGTCCGGCATGCCCAGCCGGTCGAGCATCCCGCCGACCGGCCGCACCTCGCCGTACCCGGTGTGGCCCTGGAGCGGTCCGGCCAGATCGTCGCGGACATAGGAGACCAGGGAGCCGGGCACGGCCGTGCCGGCGACATCGGCCAGCCAGGGGCCCCGGATCTCGTACTGGTCCGTGTCCTTCGCCTTGTCCGTGCTCTGGCTCAGGGGCGTCGCGCCGGACACCGCCTTGATCTGCTTCTCGCTGACCGCGTTGCCGGTCACCCGCCGGTAGGTGTCGAGCGGGATCAGGAACGAGCGCACCATCGAGGAGTCCTCCGCCGCCCGCGACGCGTTCCCGCCCAGCGGCCCCTGGTTCCCCGGCCCCTTGACGTCGACGTTCTTCTGGTGCTGGTACGTGCGCATGTAGTGCATGGACCGCCAGGGCCGGCCCATGTTCAGCCAGGCGCCGTCCTTCTGGTTCATGAGGTGGATCGAGCCGTCCTCACGCTGCTGGGTGTCCTTGTGCGGGCCCTTGTCCACCGGCTTGAACACGGTCTGGTACACGCGGACGTGCGGCTCCCCGTCGTGCTCCTCGACATCGAGGTCGCCGCGGTTGGTCAGCGAGGTGGTGTCACCGACCTTCGCCCGGTAGCTGGGCTCCTGGTGGACGGCCCGCTGGACGGACGCCCCCGGGGCCTCGTACCCCTCCGCGACGCGCCGGCCGGCCGCGCCGTGCCGGTGGCCCTCCCGCTGGACCAGCCGGGTGACGGCGGCGTTGCCGGCGCCGCGCTGGAGGGCGTGCAGCGCCCGGGGCGACAGATCACCGGCGAGCGGCACGGCCCGGGACGGCACCGCCTCCCGGACGGGACGGCTCCGTGTGGTGCGGGCCTGGTCGGTGTCGGGCGTCCTGCCCGGTCGTGGTGCGCGCATCGGGGACCTTCATCGGCGTGGTGGCGGGTCCCTCCTGGATACGCGCGCACACGGTGTCCGGGCGAGGTACGAACGGGCACGGCGCGGGCACGTCGGTGTGCCCGTACGGGCAAGCCCGCCGCGGGAGCCGCCGCACCACGGGCCTGCGCCACCGGGGCACGCCTGACCTGGCCTGCACGGTGCCCGGGTGGGCGGAAGCCTTCGTGGGCCTGGCATCATCGAGGGATGTCAGAACGGATGATCGCGGCCTGTGACGGCGCCGCCAAGATCAATCCCGGGCCCGCCGGCTGGGCCTGGGTGCTCGCCGACGCCGCGGGGACCCCGCAGCGCTGGGAGGCGGGCCCCCTCGGCCGTACGACGAACAACGTCGCCGAACTCACCGCGCTCGCCGAACTCCTGGAGGCCACCGACCCGGCGGTACCCCTGGAGATCCGCATGGACTCGCAGTACGCGATGAACGCGGTCACCCGGTGGATCGCGGGCTGGAAACGCAACGGCTGGCAGACCGCGTCGAAGAAACCTGTGGCCAACAAGGACCTGGTCATCCGCATCGACGCCCTGCTCCAGGGCCGCGAGGTGACGTTCCGGCACGTCCTCGCCCACCAGGTGAACGGCGACCCCCTCAACGCCATCGCCGATGCCGCGGCCAGTACCGCCGCCACCGACCAGGCGGCCGCGGGCACCTCGCACGGCGCGACCGACGTGCCGCGGCCGAGCCCCGCGACGGAGGACAAGCCGCGTGCGGCAAGCTCCCGCAAGGCGCCCGCGCGCCGGGCGTCGGGCGGCGGCGCGGGCGTCGTGATCAAGGCCAAGTTCCCCGGCCGCTGCGGTCACTGCCAGGCCCGCTACGAGGCGGGCGAGAAGATCGCCAAGCTGGCGGCGGGCTGGGGCCACCCGGCGTGCCGCGACAGCGTCCCCGCCACCTCGTAAGGAGCGGCACCGCCCGGCCCCGTACGACGCAGCCCCGTACGACGCGCCGCTGCGGCGGGGCCGTCGACCGGCACCCCTCGGGTGCCCGCCGGCGCGCGTC
>NZ_JCANQV010000366.1:0-5067 GCF_059553635.1 Candidatus Streptomyces philanthi | reverse complement strand
GCGCCGGTGAGGCCGGGCGGGTCGCCGCGTACGACGATCACTGGGCCGTGGGAGCGGCCGGCGACCGCCAGGCCGACGGAGCCCAGCAGCAGGCCGGCGAAGGCGCCGCGGCCGTGGGAGCCCAGGACCAGTGCGGTGGCGTAGCGGCTCTCGCGCAGCAGGGCGGTGACCGAGTCCTCGGCGAGGACCTGGGTGACGACGGTGACGTCGGGGCGCAGGCGGGTGGCGCGTGCCGCCGCGGCGGCGACGATGTCCTCCGCGAGGACCTGCTCGGTGGGGCGGCCCAGGCCCTGCGCGAGCGCGGCGCCCTCGTAGCGTTCCCAGCGGGAGGCGTACACCACCCGCAGCGGCAGTCCGCGCAGCGCGGCCTCGGCGGCGGCCCAGTCCACCGCGGCGTACCCGGCGTCGGAGCCGTCGACGCCGACGGTCAGGGGCCGCTCCGCCGGGCCGCTCACGAGGGGCCCCTGGGGGTGTAGGCGAGGGTCGTGCCGCGCGGGTCGAGCAGATGCAGGCGGGTGGCCTGGAGGCGCCGGGCGACGACGTCGAGCACCCGGTAGGCCAGGGCGCGGCCGAAGACGGGGTCGGCCTCGCACAGGGCGCGGACCGCGGCGGCGTCGAACTCGTGGGCCCGTACGGGGGTGAACGCCTCCGCGCCCAGGCGCCAGTTGTAGGGCGGCACGCACCAGGACCATCCGAGGAGGTCGCCGTGGCCGAGGGTCTCGACGGTCACCCGCCGTCCGTCGTCGAGGCCGACGTCGAGGGTGACGGAGCCGGTGCGGATGATCCAGAACCGGTCGGCGGCGCCGCCCTCCTCGAAGATGCGGGTGCCCGTGGGGAACGAGACCTCGCGGGCGAGTTCCATCAGGCGGTCGCGTGCGACGGGAGGCAGCACATGGAGCAGGGTGGTGGTGGTCATCGGTCCTCCAGGTCTCCGGCCGGCCGTCCGCTGCCGGTGCACCCCAGCGTGCGCGGGCGCGGCGCGGCGGGGCAGGGGCTGTCGGTCCTGCCGGGCGGCCCGAAGGGCCCATGGCGGGCGGGGCGCACGGCCGGGCCCGGCCCGTCGCGGGGACGGCAGGCCCTGGGATGGGTCCGGCACTTCCCGTCGTCCGCCCGGAGGGCGGGCCCCGCGGCATCCGGTGCGTGCGAACGCACGGCAGAGAGTCGTCCCGGACCTGGGGGAGGACATGCGGGCCGCCCGTCGCGGGGCGGGCGGGACGTGCCGGGCACGCCTTACGTCCCGTGCGGGCGGGGCACGGTCACCAGGGGGCACTGGGCGTGGTGAAGAAGTCCCTGGCTGACCGAGCCGAGCAGCATCCCGGTGAAGCCGCCCAGTCCCCGTGTCCCGGTGACCACGGCGAGGGCGTGCCGTGACGCCTGGATGAGGACGTCCACCGGGTGGCCGGTGACGACCTCGTGCCGCAGGTCGAGGTCCGGGTGGGTCTCGGTGTGTCCGGCGACGGCGGCGGAGAGGACCGCGCGGCACTCGCGCAGGGCCTCCTCCTCGTCGACGGACCCGTGCGCCGGGGGCTGCCAGACATGGACCGCGCGCAGTCCCGCGCCGCGCAGCGCGGCCTCCTCGCACGCGAAGTCCACGGCGGCCTGGGAGGCGGGGCTGCCGTCGACGCCGACGACGACATAGGGCCGCTGCTCGCTGGTGTGCTCCCACTCGCGGACGACGGCGACCGGGCAGCGGGCCTGCGCCATGACGGGCAGGGCGGTGTCGGCGCGGGCGAACAGTCCGCGGCGCGGCTGGAGGGAGCGGGGGCCGAGGACGACCATCGCGGCGGTCTCGGCGCGTTCGCCGAGCACCCAGGTCGGCTCGCCCTCGCTGAGCAGTCCGGTCACCGGGACGGTGGCGTCGCGGGCCTCGGCGAAGGCGACGGCGGTGGCGAGGGTGTGCTCGCCCTCGCCGTGCGCGGTGCGCCGCCATTCCTGCCAGGACGGCAGTTCCTCCCGTCCGGGGACCTTCGGCAGCGGCATCCCGTGGGCGTGGACCACCGTCAGGGGCAGCCCCCGGCGGTGTGCCTCGTCGACGGCCCAGGCCAGGGCCATGCGGGGCTGGGTGGCGGACTCGACCCCGACGACGATCGGGGGGCGTCCGGCGGGAGGTGCGGTCATGGGTGCTCCCGCGGGTCGGTGGGGGCGTCCCGGCGGCGCGGTGCCGCGGTGCGCGTCTTCGGTCCGGGCGGTACGGCGGGGTGTGCTCGGGGTCCCGCCGGCGCCGCGTCCTTCCACCCTGCCGGGCGTAGCGGCCGCGGTCCCATGAGCCGTTGGGCGGCGGCCGGGGGCCGAACGGCCCACGGCCCGGTGGCGCGGGCGCCGACGTGCCGGTTCCGGGGCGGTGCCTACGGTGGAAGTACGGCCCCGCTGTCGTGCGGGTCGTGGTGGAGGCACGGTGAGCGACCACATGCGGTACGAGGGCGCGCGGCGTCCCGGCGTCCTGCCGGAGGACCCGCACGCGCCGTTGGACGCCGTGCGGGACGGTCCGGGCGGCACCGCGCGGCTGCTGCTGGAGGCCGTGCTGTCGGTCGGCAAGGGGCTGGAGCTGTCCCAGGTGCTGCGCCGTATCGTCGAGGCCGCTGTGGCCGTGGTGGACGCCGAGTACGGGGCGCTGGGGGTGGTGGGCGAGGGCACGGGACTCACCGCATTCGTGCCGGTGGGGGTCAGCGAGGAGCAGGCGAAGGCGATCGGGCGGCCGCCGGCGGGGCACGGGGTGCTGGGCGAGCTGATCCGGCGTCCCGGGCCGCTGCGGCTGGCGGACCTGTCGGAGCACCCCGCGTCGTACGGCTTCCCGCCCGGTCATCCGCCGATGCGGACGTTCCTCGGGGTGCCGGTCCGGGTGCGGGACAAGGTGTTCGGCAATCTCTACCTCACGCAGAAGCGCGGCGGCGGGGAGTTCGACGCCGAGGACGAGGCGGTGCTGTCGACGCTCGCGGTGGCGGCGGGCGTGGCCATCGAGAACGCGCGGCTGTACGAGGAGACCCGGTGCCGCCAGAAGTGGCTGGAGGCCAACGGCGAGATCGTCGCGAGCCTGCTCCAGGGCGCCGACGAGCCGCGGATACTGCGGCTGATCGTCGGCCATGCCCGGCGTATCCTCTCCGCCGACCTCGGGGCGCTGGCGCTGCCGCTGGAGAGCGGCGCGCTGCATGTGGCACTGGCGGCCGGGGAAGGCGCCGGGGCGCACCGGGGGCTGGTGCTGCCGCGTGCCGGATCGTTCGCCGGGGCGGCGCTCGACGCGCGCGGCCCGCTGGTGAGCGACGACGTGGCGCACGATCCGCGGATCACGGCGGGCCCGCCGCGCTGGGCGGGACTGGGGCCGGCCGTCGCGGTGCCGATGCTCACCGGGGAGCGGGTGCGCGGGGTGCTGCTGCTGGCCCGGGTCCCGAGCCGGGCCCCGTTCACCGGGGCGGAGACCGAGCCGCTGCTGACGTTCGCGGGGCAGGCGGCGCTGGCGATGGAGCTGAGCGAGCAGCGCCGGACGTCGGAGCAGGTCGCGCTGCTCAGGGACCGTGACCGCATCGCCCGTGACCTGCACGATCTGGCCATCCAGCGGCTGTTCGCGACGGGGATGACGTTGCAGAGCGCGGTGCGGTTCGTCGATCATCCCGAGGCCCGTGAGCGGTTGCTGCGGGCGGTGGACGACCTGGACGAGACCATCAAGATCATCAGGTCGACGATCTTCGGGCTCCGGTCGCACGGCACCGAGCGGGAGAGCCGCAGGCTGCGGGCCCGGATCGTCGCGACGGTGGAACGGGAGTCCCCGCCGCTGGGCTTCACCCCGTCGCTGCACATGGAGGGCCTGCTCGACACGGACGTACCGGCGGAGCTGGCCGAGCACGTGGTGGCGGTGGTCGGCGAGGCGCTGAGCAATGTGGCACGGCACGCGCACGCCGGCGCCGCCGACGTCTCGGTGCGGGTGCGGGACGGCGCGGTGGAGCTGACCGTGACGGACGACGGGGTGGGCCTGCCGCGGGAGGGGCGGCGCAGCGGGCTGCACAACCTCGCGGAACGGGCGGAGGGCGCGGGCGGCACCATGACCGCCGGGGCACGCCCCGGGGGCGGTACCCGCCTGGTGTGGCGCGCGCCGCTCGCCCCGCCGTGAGGTCAGGGGCGGGGGGTGTGCGGCGGGGTCCGGCCGGGGGTGGTGCGGGTGGCGAGGACGGCCGCCTGGATGCGGCGTTCGACGCCGAGTTTGGCCAGCAGGCGGGAGATGTGGTTCTTGACGGTCTTCTCGGAGAGGTAGAGCCGCTTGCCGATCTGGCGGTTGGTCAGTCCTTCGCCGATGAGGCCGAGGATCTCGCGTTCGCGCGGGGACAGCCCGGACAGGGCGTCCTCCCCGGCCGCCGCGGTGTCCTCGTCGCCGCGCAGGCTGCTCATCAGCCGGGAGGTGGTCGCCGGGTCAAGCATGGAGCGGCCGGAGGCCACCGTGCGTACCGCGGCGACCAGGTCGGCGCCCTTGATCTCCTTGAGGACGTAGCCGGCGGCGCCCGCCATGATCGCGTCGAGCAGGGCGTCGTCGTCGTCGAACGAGGTCAGCATCAGGCAGGCGAGGCCCGGCATCCGGGAGCGCAGTTCACGGCAGACGCCGATGCCGTCGCCGTCCGGGAGGCGCACGTCGAGGACGGCGACGTCGGGGCGGAGCGCGGGGCCGCGGGCCAGCGCGTGGTCGGCGGTCCCCGCGTCGCCGACCACCTCGATGTCGGGTTCCGCGTCCAGGACGTCCTGGACGCCGCGCCGGACCACCTCGTGGTCGTCCAGCAGGAACACCCGGATGGGTCTGCGGGGTGAGAACGTCTCCGGCCGGTCCATGCTGCCTCCACCCGGTCGTGCGGCGCCTTCCGTCCGCCGCCGGTCCCATCGTCACCCGGTGGCGGGAGGCCCGCCAGGCAGGGGCGGCGGGGCCGTTCGGCCCTCACACCGGGCGCCGGGGAGTGGGACGGTCGAGGCAGGCGCGAAAGGGGGTGCCCGATGGCTCCCGCACCGTTGCGCCACCGGCGGCGCAACCCGCTGCGGCGCGGCGTGGACGTGGCGGAGACCTGGCTGCTCGTGGCGGCCTGGGTCCTGGCC
>NZ_JCANQV010000365.1:0-5115 GCF_059553635.1 Candidatus Streptomyces philanthi | reverse complement strand
AGGTCCTGGACCGGGCGCTGGCCACCCTCGCCGCGCTCGCCCGGGGCGGGCCGGACGACACCCTGCCCGACTGACCGGCGGCGGTCACGGACCGTGCGGGCGCCGTCCCGGTCCGTCTCACACTCCGGGCGTGGCCGGGACCGGGTGCCGGAACCCCGTAATGTTGGGGCTGTGACCGTGAACGCTGATATCCACGCCGGTGGCAACACCTGGCGAGACCTGCCCGCGGCGCAGCAGCCTGACTGGCCGGACCAAGAGGCTCTGCGCGATGTGATCGCGGAGCTCCAGTCCTATCCGCCGCTCGTCTTCGCGGGCGAGTGCGACCAGCTGCGCGAGCGCCTGGGCGCCGTCGCCCGTGGTGAGGCGTTCCTGCTCCAGGGCGGCGACTGCGCGGAGGCGTTCGACGCCGTCTCCGCCGAGCACATCCGCAACAAGCTCAAGACGCTGCTCCAGATGGGCGCCGTCCTCACCTACGCCGGTTCCGTGCCGGTGGTCAAGGTCGGCCGGATCGCCGGCCAGTACAGCAAGCCGCGCTCCAAGCCCACCGAGACCCGCGACGGCGTGACGCTGCCGACCTACCGCGGCGACTCCGTCAACGGCTTCGAGTTCACCGCCGAGGCCCGCATCCCGGACCCGGAGCGGCTCAAGCGGATGTACCACGCCTCCGCCGCGACGCTGAACCTCGTCCGCGCCTTCACCACGGGCGGCTACGCCGACCTGCGGCAGGTGCACGCCTGGAACCAGGACTTCGTGAAGTCCTCCCCGTCCGGACAGCGGTACGAGGCACTGGCCCGGGAGATCGACCGCGCGCTGAACTTCATGAACGCCTGCGGCGTGGACCCGGAGGAGTTCAAGACCGTCGAGTTCTACGCCTCCCACGAGGCGCTGGTCCTCGACTACGAGTCGGCGCTGACCCGTACCGACTCGCGCACCGGCGACCTCTACGACGTCTCCGGCCACATGGTGTGGATCGGCGAGCGGACCCGCCAACTGGACGGCGCGCACATCGAGTTCGCCTCCCGTATCCGCAACCCGATCGGCGTCAAGCTCGGCCCGACGACCACCCCGGAGGACGCGCTCACCCTCATCGAGCGCCTGGACCCGGAGCGCGAGCCCGGCCGGCTGACCTTCATCACCCGCATGGGCGCGGACAAGATCCGCGACAAGCTGCCCGAGCTGGTCGAGAAGGTCACCGCCTCCGGCGCGCGGGTGGCCTGGATCTGCGACCCGATGCACGGCAACACCTTCGAGGCGGCCTCGGGCCACAAGACCCGCCGCTTCGACGACGTGCTCGACGAGGTCAAGGGCTTCTTCGAGGTCCACAAGGGCCTCGGCACGCACCCGGGCGGCATCCACGTCGAGCTGACCGGCGACGACGTCACCGAGTGCGTGGGCGGCGGCGACGAGATCTTCGTCGACGATCTGCACCAGCGCTACGAGACGGCCTGCGACCCGCGGCTCAACCGCAGCCAGTCGCTGGACCTGGCGTTCCTGGTGGCGGAGATGTACCGCGACCAGTGAGCCACCGCCCGCAGAGGGCATGAGTGGGGCGCGAATCACACGATTCGCGCCCCTTCTCGTTGTGGCACGCCTCCAGCGCCAGGTAAGGTAAGGGTTACCTCACTACGGATCACCGGATCGGTGAGGCCCCTGAGAACGATCCCGAGGAGGTGAACCGCGTGTACGTCTGCTCCTGCTTCGGCATCACCGAGCAGCAGGTCCGCGAGCACGCGGAGACCGGGGCCTGCACCCCCCGGCAGATCGCCTCCGCCTGCAAGGCCGGCACCGACTGCGGCGGCTGTGTGCGCCGCATCCAGTCCCTCCTGGGGCGCGGTGCCTGCCCCCGCCGCCAGCTGATCGACAGCGGGGACCCGCGGCCGCTGGCCGCCGCCGTGCCGCAGGACGGTACTTCCCCGGCACCCGCGCCGTCCCCCGCGCCGCGGGCGCCCCGTCCGCCGGCCGCGGCGGCCGGCACGGTCCTTCCCGGGAGCGCTCCGCTCAGTCCGGCTGCTTGATCTGCTGGGCGAGGTACAGCTCCTCGCCGAGCTTCTCGATCAGCTCCAGCTGCGTGTCGAGGTAGTCGATGTGCTCCTCCTCGTCCGCGAGGATCGACTCGAAGATGTTCGCCGAGGTGACGTCGCTCTTGCCGCGCATCAGCTCGATGCCGCGCCGCAGCCGGTCGATCGCCTCCACCTCGATCTGCCGGTCCGCCTGGAACATCTCGGTGACCGTCTGCCCGACCCGTACGTGGAACAGCCGCTGGTAATTCGGCAGCGCGTCCAGCATGAGAAGGCGGTCCGTGAGCATCTCCGCGTGCTTCATCTCGTCGAACGATTCACTGCGGGTGTGTTCCGCGAGCTTCAGCCAGTCGCGGTGCTCCTGCATCTTGGAGTGCAGGAAGTACTGGTTGATCGCGGTCAGCTCGGCGGTCAGCTGCTCGTTGAGGAATTCGATGACCTCGGGGTCGCCCTGCATGCGGCGGGCTCCTTCCGCGCGGAGATCTGGCAGGTGCCGCGCATCCTTGCACCGCGCGGAGGGAAACGTCCAGTAAGTTCACGCTTAGTACGAGTTGCCCGATTCTGTTCTCCCCTGGTCAACGGCACCCTTCCCCGTCTGACACCATGGGGGTATGGGTCAGCCGGAAAGCCGCAAAGGGGAACAATCTCAGCTGCCGCCGGGGCAGCGCATCCAGCGGGGCTGGCCGGTGACCCACTACGGCCCCGTACCGAAGTTCCGCCCCGACCGCTGGGAGTTCCGGGTCTTCGGCGCCACCGCCGACGGCGGCACCCACAGCTGGAAGCACGAGGAATTCACCGGGCTTCCCTATACGACCGTCGTCGCCGATATGCACTGCGTCACGAAATTCAGCATGCTGGGCGTCGAATGGGGCGGCGTACCCACCCGCACGATTCTCTCTCTCGCGCCGCCCGCGCCCGAGGCCACCCATGTCATGGTGTGGGCCGAATACGGGTTCAGCTCGAATCTGCGGATGGCGGATTTCGCCGGTGAGAAGTGCCTCTTCGCCACCCACCGATCCGGCGAACTCCTCACCGCCGAGCACGGATTCCCCGTCCGGCTGGTCGTCCCGCACCTCTACGCCTGGAAGGGCCCCAAATGGGTGCGCGGCATCGAGTACATGACCGCCGACCGCCGCGGATTCTGGGAGGAACGCGGCTACCACAACCTCGGCGACCCCTGGAGCGAAAAGCGCTACTCCTACCAGGAGGAACCGGGCGACGGCCCGGAACTGTGACCCGCCCCGGTCAGGACACCGACCGCCGCAACTCCTTCAACCGCGCCACATCCGCCGCGTGACCCTCCTTGCCGCCCGGCGTCTCGATCACCAGCGGCACCCCCTCCGCCGCCGGATGCGCGAACAGCTCGGCGAACGGCTCGGCGCCGAGATGCCCCGCGCCGATGTTGGCGTGCCGGTCCTTGCGGGCACCGACGACATCCTTGGAGTCGTTGGCGTGCACCAGCCGCAGCCGGCCCTCCCCGGTGACCTCCGTCAACTCGTCCAGCAGCGCCTTCATCCCGCCCGGTGCCGCCATGTCGTGCCCGGCCGCGAACGCGTGGCAGGTGTCCAGGCAGACCCCCAGCCGCGGATGCCGCTCCAGCGCGTCGAAGTACGGGCCCAGCTCCTCGACCCGGCCGCACAGCGAGGCGCCCTGCCCGGCCGTCGGCTCCAGCAGCAGCCACGGGTCGTCCTCGTGCGTCAGCTCGTCCAGCAGCGGCAGCATCAGCTCCCGCGCCTGCGCCAGCGCCGCCGACCGCGGGCGTCCGCCGGTCGCCGAGCCGGTGTGCACCACCACGCCCCGCGCGCCGATCTCCCGGCCCCGCCGCAGCGAGTGCCGCATCGAGGCGACGGACCGCTCGGCGGTCTCCGGGTTGTGCGACCCGAAATTGATCAGGTACGGGGCATGGACGTACGCGGGCATCCCGTCCGCCGCGCACGCCGCCCGGAACTCCTCGTCCTGCGCCGGGCTGCCCGGCGGCGTCGCCCAGCCCCGCGGATTGGCGACGAAGACCTGGACGCACTCACCGCCCATCCCACGGGCGTACGCGACACCGGTCCTGGCCAGACCGCCGGCGACCGGCACATGGCCGCCGACGGGATTGCGCCGGCGGGCACGCGCGGCGTCCTGCGGGGAAGGGACGTCCTGCGGGGAAGGGGAAGCACTCACCCTTCAAGGGTGCCAGGCGCCGGACCCTACAGCGCCCCCGCCAGCCGGATCGTGATCGTGCCGCCCTCCGGCGCCTTCTTCCCGCCCTCGACGGACTGCGACTCCACCGTGTCCCGCGGGAACAGGAACGGCTTGCTGACCGTCACCCGGAACCCGAGGTCCGTGAGCGTCTTCTTCGCGTCGTCGACGTGCTCCCCGGTCACATCCGGAACGGTGACCATCCTCGGCCCCTGGGAGACCGTCAGCGTCACCGTCTCGCCCTTGCCCAGCCTGCCCCCCGCGCCCGGCGACTGCCGTGCGACGGTGCCCGCCTCCTGCGACGCGTGGACCTCACGCGGCGCGAACCTCACCTCGAAGCCCGCCTCCCGCAGCTCCGCCGCCGCGTCCTCCCGCTCCTCACCGACCACATCGGGCACGTCCAGGGCCTGGCCCCGGCTCACGGTCAGCCCCACCGCCGTGCCCGGCCGCCGCGTGCCGCCCGCCGCCGGATCGGTACGGATCACCGACCCCTTGGCCACCTCGTCGCTGAACTCCCGGTGCTCGGTGCCCGGCACCAGCCCGCGCTCCCGCAGCGCCCGCCGGGCGTCCGCGACCGGAGTACCCGACAGATCGGGGACGGAGACGATGTCCGGGCCCCGCGAGACGGTCAGGGTGACCGTGCCGTTGCCGCGGACACGCTCCCCGTTCGCCGGATCGGTGGACATGACCCGGCCCTTGCGCACATTGGGGCTGAAGTCGCTCACCACCTTGGCCCGCAGCCCCTCCTCCCGCAGCGCCGAGACCGCCTTGGCCTCCGGCATGTCCAGCACCGCCGGCACCCGCGTGAACTGGCCCGCGCCGATGTACCAGACTCCCGCCCCGACCCCGAGCACCACCAGGACGGCGGCCACGACCACGGCGATCCGCTGCCGCGGCCACGCCGGCAGCGCGC
>NZ_JCANQV010000364.1:0-5117 GCF_059553635.1 Candidatus Streptomyces philanthi | reverse complement strand
CGGTGCGGTCGCGGAAGTCCAGGACCTCGGGGAAGTTGTGCCCGGTGTCCACGTGCAGCAGCGCGAACGGCACCGGCGCCGGCGCGAACGCCTTCAGCGCCAGGTGGAGCATGACGATGGAGTCCTTGCCGCCGGAGAACAGCAGCACCGGCCGCTCGAACTCCCCGGCCACCTCCCGGAAGATGTGCACCGCCTCCGACTCCAACACGTCCAGATGCGACAGGGCGAACGGGCTGCCGACGCCGTCGCGGGTGGTGGAGATGGTGCTCATGCCAGACCCCTTTCGGTGAGCAGCCCGTGCAGTGCCGCCACGGACTCCGGCACGCTCCGGGTGTGCGCGTCGAGCCGCAGGTCGGGCGACTCGGGCTGCTCGTAGGGGTCGTCCACGCCGGTCAGGCCGGATATCTTCCCGGCCGCCTGCTGTGTGTAGAGCCCCTTCACATCGCGTGCGGAGCACACCTCGACGGGTGTCGCCACGTGTACCTCCAGATAAGTGGTGCCCCGGTCCCGGTGGTGTGCGCGTACCGCCTCGCGGGAGTCCGCGTAGGGGGCGATCACCGGTACCAGGACGGTGACGCCGTGCCGGGCCAGCAGTTCGGCGACGAAGCCGATCCGCCGGACGTTGGTGTCACGGTCCTCGCGGCCGAAGCCCAGCCCGGCGGAGAGGAACGTGCGGATCTCGTCACCGTCCAGGACCTCGACCCGGCGGCCCGCCTCGCGCAGCCGCTCGGCGAGTGCCCGGGCCAGGGTGGTCTTGCCGGCGCTCGGCAGACCGGTCAGCCATACCGTGGCGCCCGTCATCCGTATCTCCTCGGTCATCCGTGCAGTCCGCACTCGGTCTTGTCGCGGCCCGCCCAGCGGCCGGCCCGTGCGCTCTCGCCGGCCAGCAGCCGGCGGGTGCACGGGGCGCAGCCGACGGAGCCGTAGCCGTCCTGGAGCAGGGGGTTGGTGAGCACACCGTGCTCGGTGATGTAGGTGTCGACGTCGTCCTGGGTCCAGCGGGCGATCGGGGAGACCTTGATCTTCCGGCGGCGGGCGTCCCAGCCGACGACGGGAGTTTCCGCGCGGGTCGGGGACTCGTCGCGGCGCAGCCCGGTCGCCCAGGCGTCGTACCGGGCCAGGCCCTCCTCCAGCGGCGCGACCTTCCGCAGCGCGCAGCACAGGTCCGGGTCGCGGTCGTACAACCTCGGCCCATGGGCGGCGTCCTGTTCGGCGACGGTCTGCCGGGGGGTGAGGGTGAGGACGTTGACGTCCATGACGGCGGCCACCGCGTCGCGGGTCCCGAGGGTCTCCGGGAAGTGGTAGCCGGTGTCGAGGAACACCACGTCGACGCCGGGCGCCACGCGGGAGGCGAGATGGGCGACGACCGCGTCCTCCATGGAGGAGGTGACGCAGAAGCGCGGGCCGAAGGTTTCCGCGGCCCAGCGCAGTATCTCCGGCGCTTCCGCGTCCTCCAGCTCGCGGCCCGCCGCTTCGGCGAGCCGCGGCAGGTCCGCCGTGGTCATACGGCACCTCCGCCGGACGGGGACGCGCCCCGGGACAGCAGGCCGAGGAACTTCAGCCGGAAGGCGCGGCTGCACGCCCGGCACTCCCAGGAGGCCCCGGAGCCGTGCGGCGTGGGCTCCTCCGAGGGGCGCAGGTCCTCGTCGCCGCAGTACGGGCAGTGGAAGGGGACGGCGCGCTCGCTCATGTCAGTGCTCCCTCGTCCGCGCGGGCCACCCACTGGGCGAACCGCTCGCCGTCGGCGCGCTCCCGCTGGAATGCGGTGAGCAACCGCTCGATGTAGTCGGGCAGTTCGTCCGCGGTGACCTTCAGGCCGCGGACCTTGCGGCCGAACCCGGCCTCCAGGCCCAGGGCACCGCCGAGGTGCACCTGGTAGCCCTCGACCTGGTTGCCGTCCGCGTCGAGCACCAGCTGCCCCTTGAGGCCGATGTCGGCGACCTGGATGCGGGCGCAGGCGTTGGGGCAGCCGTTGAGGTTGATGGTGAGCGGCTCGTCGAACTCCGGGAGCCTGCGCTCCAGTTCGTCGATGAGCGCGGAGCCGCGGCCCTTGGTCTCGACGATCGCCAGCTTGCAGAACTCGATGCCGGTGCAGGCCATCGTGCCGCGCCGGAACGGGGACGGGGTGACCCGCAGGTCGAGGGCCTCCAGCCCGGAGACGAGGGAGGCGATCCGTGACTCCTCGACATCGAGGACGATCATCTTCTGCTCGGTGGTGGTACGCACCCGGCCGGAGCCGTGGGCGGCGGCCAGATCGGCGATCTTGGTGAGGGTGGTGCCGTCCACCCGGCCGACGCGGGGGGCGAAGCCGACGTAGAAGCGGCCGTCCTTCTGCCGGTGCACACCGACGTGGTCGCGCCAGCGCTGTGCGGGCTGTCGCGGGGCGGGGCCGTCGGCCAGCTTGCGGCCCAGGTACTCGTCCTCCAGGACCTGCCGGAACTTCTCCGGGCCCCAGTCGGCGACCAGGAACTTCAGCCGGGCGCGGGTGCGCAGCCGGCGGTAGCCGTAGTCGCGGAAGATCGCGATGACGCCCTCGTGGACATCGGCGGCCTCCTCGGCGGAGACCCAGGCGCCGAGCCGCACGCCGAGCCGGGGGTTGGTGGACAGTCCGCCGCCGACCCAGACGTCGAAGCCCGGCCCGTGCTCGGGGTGCACCACGCCGACCAGGGAGATGTCGTTGATCTCGTGGGCGACGTCCAGCAGCGGGGAGCCGGAGACCGCGGTCTTGAACTTGCGCGGGAGGTTGGAGTACGCGGGGTTGCCGACGACCCGGCGGTTGATCTCCTCGATGACCGGGGTGCCGTCGACGATCTCGTCCTCGGCGATCCCGGCGACCGGCGAGCCGAGGACGACGCGCGGGGTGTCGCCGCACGCCTCGGTGGTGGACAGGCCCACGGCCTCCAGGCGCCGCCAGATCTCCGGTACGTCCTCGATGCGGATCCAGTGGAACTGGACGTTCTGCCGGTCGGTGATGTCGGCGGTGCCGCGGGCGAACTCCTGGGAGATCTCGCCGATCACCCGCAGCTGGTCGGTGGTGAGCCGGCCGCCGTCGATGCGGACGCGGAGCATGAAGTACTCGTCGTCCAGCTCCTCCGGCGCCAGGACGGCGGTCTTGCCGCCGTCGATGCCGGGCCTGCGCTGGGTGTACAGGCCCCACCAGCGCATCCGGCCGCGCAGGTCGTTGGGGTCGATGGAGTGGAATCCGGCCTTGGCGTAGACCGTCTCAATGCGTGTCCGCACATTGAGACCGTCGTCGTCCTTCTTGAACTGCTCGTTGCCGTTCAGTGGCGTGAAGTGGCCCGCGGCCCATTGGCCCTCGCCGCGGTGGCGTCCGGCCTTGCGGCGGGTCGTGGCGGCTGCGGAACGGTCCGGGGTTGCGGCCATGGGCAGATGTCCTTCGGGCGGCTCAGAACGCGGGCGGGGCAGGGGGCACCCGCGGTGACCTGCGCACGGGCACCGCGAAAGGGCGCGCGGTTCGGGCGTCGGGCGCGAGTGCCGAGGTCAGGGGTGGGGAAGCGTCCGCGACGGTGGGGACGCGGTACGGAACCGGCGGGGCCGGTCGGAGAACGGGCGGTGCGTGCCGGGGCGGGGCCCCGGGGGACGATGCGGCGTCAGCCCGCCGGACAGACGGCGCTGGATATGCGACCGAGGTCGACGTGCCGCCGACTCACCAAGGCGATTCCAGTGCGAGACATGACGGAAGCGTGGCACGGCGTTCTCCGGCCAGTCCACCGTCGTCTGGATGATGGACATCACTGTCTCGCATCACGAGACAGTGTGTCATCGGTCACATAGTGCTCGTGGTGGGTGCGGCAGGGGTCACGGAGCGGGCTTCGCGCTCGTCGGGTCCCCGGCGGCCGGGGTGTGCGCGGTCGGGCCCGCGCCGGGCCACGGCCCCGGTGTCAGCGCCTCCGGCTCCTCGCTCACCACCGTGTCGAACACCCGGAACCCGCGCCGTTCGTAGTTGCGCAACGCGTACGGCCCGTCCTTGCTGCAGGTGTGCACCCACACCCGGCGTGTCGCCTGTCGCCCCGGGTACCGTGCGGCCAGGTCCCAGGCCCGCGCCGTCCCGTACGACAGCAGACGGCCGCCGATGCGGCGCCCCCGGGACGCCGGCAGCAGCCCGAAGTAGGCGATCTCCACCGTGCCGTCGTCCCCGCCGTCCAGTTCGATGAAGCCGGCCGGGGTGCCGCGCTCGTACGCCACCCAGGTCTCCACGCCGGGGCGCGCCAGATACTCCGCCCAGCGGGCGTACGACCAGTCCAGCCGGTCGGTCCACAGGATGTCCCCGCCGACGGCCGTGTAGAGGAAGCGGCTGAACTCGGGCAGCGGCCGCTCGCTGCGCACGATGCGGACATCCTGTTCAGCTGGTGGACACGGGGCGGGTATCAGGTCGGTGGGCGCGGTCTGTTCGAGGTGCCAGGTGGTGACCGTGATGTTCATACCGGCCAGCCAATCACGGCGGCGCGGCCCGTCCGCGGGCGTACGCGCTCCGGAACGCCCGCGGCGGGGCCGGGGCGTCTCGCTGGGAGCGGCGCGGGGGATCCGGTTCCACGCGCCGCCCCACCGGCGGCCGGACCAACGGATCCATCGCCCTCCTCGCGCGGCGCCGCGATCCGCAGGCGATCCGCGCCCGGCCCGCACCCGGCACGCTAGGCGCGCCGCGGGCCCGTCGCGACAGGAGAGGACCGGCCGGGTGGCGGCCCGGGTCCGGTCGGGTGGGACGGCCGCCTCAGCTCTGCCGGGCCGCCACGACCGCCGGGGCCGACGAGTGCGGCAGCAGCCCGCTCGCCGGCACCGGCAGGCACAGCTCCACCTCCACACCGTCCGCGAAGCGGTACGGCCGGTGCGCCAGCACCCCCGCGAGATGGCGGCGCAGCCGGGACAGCTCGGCGCGCACCGTCACCGTGCGGCCGGCGTCGCCGAACACGTCCCGGGCCAGTTCCGCGGCGCTGCGGCCCTCCGGGTGCGAGGCGAGCAGGAACAGCAACTCGGCGCGGCGCGGACTGAGTTCGTGCGTCCAGCTGCCGGCCGGGCCGCTGACCGTGACGGACGCCCCGTCGCGCTCGGCGACGTCCAGCACGACCCGGCTCGGCCCCGGCTGCCGCTCCGGCCGC
>NZ_JCANQV010000363.1:0-5118 GCF_059553635.1 Candidatus Streptomyces philanthi | reverse complement strand
GGCGGCGACATCACACCGGGCCCAACGAACCGGCCGCCCCGCGGTGGCGCCCCGCTCCGGCCATGGTGCCCGCCGGGCCCCGCCCCCGTGCCCCGCGCACCTGCTCGCCGTCACCCCCATCGCGTAGGCTCGAAGAGAACCGATCCGGACCGGGAAAGGGCGCCGCATGCTCACCGACACCTACGGTCGTGTGGCCACCGACCTGCGGGTTTCGCTCACCGACCGCTGCAACCTCCGTTGCACGTACTGCATGCCCGAGGAAGGGCTGCACTGGCTGGCCAAGCCCGAGCTGCTCACCGACGACGAGATCGTCCGCCTCGTCCGTATCGCCGTCACCGAACTCGGCGTCGACGAGGTCCGCTTCACCGGCGGCGAACCCCTGCTCCGCCCCGGCCTCACCGGCATCGTCGAACGCGTCGCCGCCCTCACACCCCGCCCCCGGATCTCCCTGACCACCAACGGCATCGGGCTGGCGCGCACCGCCGGCGCCCTGCGCGCCGCCGGACTGGACCGCGTCAACGTCTCCCTCGACACCCTGCGCCCCGACGTCTTCCAGGCCCTCACCCGGCGCAAGCGCCACAGCGATGTGCTGAGCGGACTGGAGGCGGCCCGCGCCACCGGACTCACCCCGGTCAAGGTCAACACCGTCCTGATGCCCGGCCTCAACGACGACGAGGCTCCCGACCTCCTCTCCTGGGCCATGGAGCACGGCTACGAACTCCGCTTCATCGAGCAGATGCCGCTCGACGCCCAGCACGGCTGGCAGCGCGACGGCATGATCACCGCGGGAGACATCCTCGCCTCGCTGCGCACCCGCTTCACCCTGACCCCCGAGAACGCGGCCGCACGCGGCTCCGCGCCCGCCGAACGCTGGCTCGTCGACGGCGGCCCGCACCGCGTCGGCGTCATCGCCTCGGTCACCCGCCCGTTCTGCCGCGCCTGCGACCGCACCCGGCTCACCGCCGACGGGCAGATACGCAGCTGCCTGTTCGCCACCGAGGAGACGGACCTGCGCACGGCGCTGCGTTCCGGCGCCCCGGACACGGAGATCATCCGGATCTGGGAGCGGGCCATGCGGGGCAAGAAGGCCGGCTCGGGGCTCGACGACCCCGCGTTCCTCCAGCCCGCGCGCCCCATGTCGGCGATCGGCGGCTGACCGCCACGGCCGGGAGCGGCCCCCGGGTCAGCGGCCTTCGCCCGCGGCCTCCCACTCGGCGAGCGGGACGACGTCCTTGAGGAAGCCGCGCACACCGAGGAACGCGGAGAGGTGCTCGCGGTGCTCGTCGCAGGCGAGCCAGGTCTTACGGCGCTCGGGCGTGTGCAGCTTCGGGTTGTTCCAGGCCAGCACCCACACCGCGGCGGCGCGGCAGCCCTTCGCCGAGCAGATGACGGCGCCGCCGTCGGAGCCGGGGACGTTCGGGGAGTTCACGGGCCCACCCTACGTCGCCGCGCGCCCCGGACCGCGTGCGGGCACAGCGACGCCGGGCAGCCACGGGGGGAGCCGCCCGGCGTCAGTCCGTCGCTCCGACGGGGGATGCGGAGCGCGTACGCAGTATGTCACGGGCACCCCGCCCCGGTGCACCGAAACCACATGATTGATCCGAGGTTTTCCTCGGCCCGCAGGCCGTGCAATGTTCAACTGCGACGGCCCTGTTGGTCCGCCGCGTCCGGTCGCACCGGCTCCGGCGCGGCCTCCGGCCCGTCGTGGCCCCCGCCGTCCTCCAGCATGGGCCGGGTCCTGGGTGTGACGAAGGTCGACGGCAGCGAAGGGGCGTTCTCCCGGCCCGCGTTGGCGACGACGACCGCGATGTAGGGGAGCGCCACCCCCAGCACCAGCGTCGCGATCGCGAACGGCCGCTCGACGTTCCACAGGACGGCCGTGAGGACCACCGCCACCGTCCGTACGGACATCGAGATCACATAGCGTCGCTGCCGGCCCCGCACGTCTTCCGTGAGGCCCTGCCGGGCCCCGGTGATCCGGAAGGTCTGGCCCCCGCGCTGCTTCCGCATCACGTTCCCTCACCTGCTCGGTCGTGCCGGAACAGCCCCGCTCCGGCCCGCTTCCACGGTACGCCGGGGCGGCAGCGGGATCGAGACCGGGGCGGCCCTTGGCGCGCCCCCGGCATGCGGGGCGGCGGCCGCCGGGCGACACTGGCCGGACGGCGGCGCCGTCCCCGGACCGCCGCGGGAGGAGGCGACATGAGTTGGTTGTGGGCCATCATCGTGGGCCTGATCCTCGGGCTGATCGCCAAGGCCGTCATCCCCGGCAAGCAGCACATCCCCCTCTGGCTGACCGTGATCTTCGGCATGATCGGCGCGGCCCTGGGGAACTGGCTGGCCATGGGGCTCGGGGTGCACGAGACCCGGGGCATCGACTGGATCCGCCATCTGCTCCAGCTGGTCTGCGCGGTGATCGTCGTCGCCCTCGGCAGCCGGCTGTGGACCGCCGTCCGCGGCCGCCGTGGACACCCCGCCTGAAACGGGACCGGGCCGGCCGCCGCGCGCGGACGCGCGCACCGGCCGGCCCGGGAACCGACGGGGTCAGCGCCCGTCGAGGCGCGCCAGCTTCCGTCCGGCCTTGAGGTACACCGTGCCCTCGGCGCCGGCCGGCTGCCCGGCCAGCACCTCGCCCAGCGGCCGCACCACGTCGGCCTCGGCGAGCACGGTGGTGTGCTGGCCGTCGGCGCCCTCCACGACGAGCCGGAGCGCGTTCTGCTTGGCCAGCCGGCGGGCCGCCGACGCGCTGGCCGCGAACTCCAGCACCGTCGTCAGCACCGCGGCGACCGTCTCGCCGCCGTGCGCGGCGACGTCGACGACCGGCAGCGAGGCCACGTCGGTGAACGACTTCCTGGAGAACTGCGCGGTGAACCCGGCGCGCGCCGCCATCGCGGCCTCCAGGCCGTACAGCGCCGTCACCACCTCACCCGCGAGGATCTTCTTCAGGTCCATCGGGTGCAGCGAGCGGTCGGCGACCCGGCCCAGGACGAGCGCGATCTCCTCGTCCGTCCACTCCGTCCATGCCTTGAGGTACGGCTCCATCAGCCGGTCCGGCACCGACATGATCTTGCCGAAGACATCGTCGGCGGGCGCCGAGAGACCGACGTAGTTCCCCTTCGACTTGGACATCTTCACGCCGGTGCCGTCCGTGCCCTCGATCAGCGGCATCGTGACGACCAGCTGCGGGCGCTGCCCCTTGAGCTCCATGAGCTTGCGGCCCATCTGGAAGTTCAGCAGCTGGTCGGAGCCGCCCACCTCCACGTCGCACTCCAGCGCGACCGAGTCCAGGCCCTGCGCGATCGGGTACAGCAGCTCCGTCATCGTCAGGCCGGAGCCCGCCGCCAGGCGGTTGCGGAAGTCCTCCCGCTGGAGCAGCTGGGAGACCGGCACCTGGGACAGCAGCCCCAGCAGCTCCGGGAAGGTGTACGGCGCCAGCCACTCGCTGTTCTGCCGGAAGCTCACCTTGTCGAAGTCGAAGAACGGGCGGACCTGCTCACGGTAGGTGGCCAGGTTGTGCGCGATGTCCTCGTCCGTCAGCGGCGGACGCTCGGCGGTACGGCCCGAGGGGTCGCCGATCTTCGCGGTGAAGTCACCGATGATCAGCGTCACGTCGTGGCCCAGCCGCTGGAAACGGCTGAGGATGATCAGCGGTACGGCGTGCCCGAGGTGGACATCGGTCGCCGTCGGGTCGATGCCGAGCTTGATGTGCAGGCCCTTGCCCGCGGCCCGCCGCTCCTCGATCCGCTCGGCGAGCTGCTCGACGCCCGGCAGCACCTCGACCGTACGCGCCGCGATCAGCGCGGCCTGCTCCTTGGCGGACAGGTCCGTCAGATCGAGATAGCGCCGTGCGCCCGTCTCCCGCAGCAGCTCCTGGACGGTGGCGTCCGAGGAGAGGTCGGTGGAGAGCAGCGTGGTGGCGCGGGCGACGGATTCGCCGAGGCGTGTCATGGCGTTCCTGATCGATCGTGGTTCCCGAAACGGGAGGACAAGCCCCCATTCTATTCGCCTCCCCCTTTCGCCCCGCCGCCGCGCCCGCGGGCCGTCCCCGGCACCCGGCGCCCCGGGGGACGGCCCGCGGGGCCCTCACACCCCGGGACTGACCGAACTCATGTGGAAGTCCGGGATCCGCAGCGGGGGCATCGCCGCCCGGGTGAAGTCGTCGTTCCACTCCCGCGGCAGGGTCCGCTCGGTACGCCCCGCCTCCACCGCACGCCCCAGCAGATCCACCGGCGACTCGTTGAACCGGAAGTTGTTGACCTCGCCGACCACCTCGCCGCGCTCGACGAGATAGACCCCGTCCCGGGTCAGCCCGGTCAGCAGCAGCGTCGCCGGATCGACCTCGCGGATGTACCACAGGCAGGTCAGCAGCAGCGCCGGACCGTCGTGGCCGCTCGCCGCCACCATCTCGTCGAGCGAACGCGGACCGCCCCCCTCCAGCAGGAGGTTGCCGCCTCCGGGCGCGAGCGGCAGCCCGGTCAGCGCCGCGGTGTGCCGGCTGCTCACCAGCCGGCGCAGCACCCCGTCGCGGATCCAGTCCGTGGCGGGGAGCGGCAGCCCGTTGTCGAAGACCGACAGATCGTCGCCGGAGGAGTGCGCCACCACGAACGGCGCGCACTCCAGCCCCGGCGCCGCCGGGTCACTGCGCAGCGTCAGCGGCAGCTGTGCCAGCCGCTCGCCGATCCGGGTGGCCGCCCCCTCGCCGCCGCCCGGCCGGGAGAAGACCGTACGGCCCTCCGCCGCGTCCCGCGCCGACGCCGACCACAGCTGGTAGATCAGCAGATCGGCGACGGCGGTCGGCGGCAGCAGCGTCTCGTAACGGCCGGCCGGCAGCGCGATCCGCCGCCCGGCCCAGGCCAGGCGCCCGGCCAGCTCGGCGTCCAGCGCCAGCGGGTCGGTGTCGGTGAAGTCCCGCGTCGCCCGGCCCGCCCACGCCGAACGGGTGTGGTCCGGCGACTTGGCGTTGAGCTCCAGCGTCCCGGTGGGCTGGTCGTGCCGCAGCCGCAGCCCCGCCGAGGTGCCCAGGTACGTGGAGACCATCTCGTGCCGGGCGAAGCCGTACAGCTCCCGCCCGCCGGACCGGGCCCGCCGGAACGCCTCGCCCAGCGCCGGGGCGAAGTCCGC